>NZ_ANPF01000036.1:0-11495 GCF_000328325.1 Halobacillus sp. BAB-2008
TTGACGACCATCGTCGTCCTGATCCTGCTCCTCTCCGCAGGTGCTTCCATTTGGATCGTAGCCGTTGCAGCCGAACAGCTTCCACAGCTTCTTCCGGAGTCCAATCAGATGAGAGTGTTCACCCTGATTCTAGCCACCGTCGGAATATGTGCCATTCTGGACACGATTTTCATGAGCTTCGCTTCCCTGTTCATCACGAAACCGATCAAGAAGATGGCAGAGATGGCCCAGGATATTGCGAAAGGGGAGTTCACGAGCCGGACTTCCTACAAGAGCAGCGATGAAATCGGATCCTTGGCCGACAGCCTCAACAAGATGGCGCAGGAGCTCGATAACATGGCCTACATGCGGAAAGATTTCATCAGCAACGTATCCCATGAGTTCAAGACACCGATTGCATCGATCCAAGGGTTTGCCGAACTGATGCAGGAACAGTCGTTGTCCCAGGAGGAGCGCAGCGAATACCTCGGCATCATCATTGACGAATCCAAGCGTCTGCACAGCTTGTCGGAGAATATGCTGCGTCTCTCCCGACTGGACCGGCAAGTGCTGCCCGATAAACAGACGACTTTCCGGCTGGATGAACAGATCCGCCGCGTCCTCATGCTGCTGGAGGACTCGTGGGCGAAGAAAGACATAGCCTTCGACCTCGACCTCCCCCCGATTTCGTACGAAGGGGATGAGCCGTTGATCCAGCAGATCTGGATGAATCTGATTGCAAACGCCATCAAGTTCTCCCCGGATTCTTCCACCATCACTATTCTCCTCGCCTCCAAAGCCGAAGGTGTGGAAGTAGTCGTAGCAGACGAAGGAATCGGTATGCCGACGCCCATCCAGCAGCGCATTTACGAGCGGTTCTATCAGGGAGAAACCTCCAGAATGGACCAGGGCAACGGGCTCGGACTTGCCATTACAAAAAGGATCCTTACTATTTTGTCGGGGGAGATCCACTTCACCAGCACAGTAGGAAAAGGAACACGCTTCACCGTGTTCCTCCCTTATATTAAATAGAGTTCTGTCTAACGTTCTTGGAATCCAGCAGGGAGTACCCGAATTACGATTCTTTCAACAGGTGTTTGTATTCAGACTGGATCACTCCGACGATGGCGCCGAGCATTTCCGTCTTCCGGTCATCGGGAATCGAGGCGCCGTCGGGATTCCGGTAGTAATAGGTATCGACCGCTTCTTCATAGACGAAACCGAGCGTCGCGAGCGTGTACTTGAGAGCTTGAGGAATCTCGGTCTCTCCGGTCTGCTCCGTGAAATAATCCGTCGGTGTCACCCAGACGTCGGCATCGGTCTGGCCGGTATGAAGAACGAATACATCGTCCTCTGAACGGGTGATCCACTGCTCTTTGGAGAAAATCGCGAGACCGGTTCCTTCCAATTTGGAGATCCCGTCCAAGTTGATGCCGAAGATCGTATTGACGGCCCGGCGGACTTCTCCACCGGTCAGTTTGCGGTCGAAGGCATGAATATAAATCGCAAGAACCTCCATTTTCGGAAGCTCCTCCAATTCTTCTTTCTCATACTCCGAATGCTCACACAAGAACGCCATCGTCTCCTCTTTATACGCACTCCGCTGTTTGCCGGCCCCTGTTTCAGACACATACTTCAAATCGATTCCATACGCATCCTGCACAACAGCAGCAACATCCTCCGGTTTTCCTGCCACCCTTTCCCACGATGCATCCAGACGCTCTGCCTTCGTTTCCCCGTGTTTCTTCATAATCTCCCCATCCTTTTTTTTCATCTACTTGCTTCTATCATGGACAAAGTTCCGCTAGATTTCAATCAAAAAGGAAATTTTTTACGTTAGACGATTGAAAGTGTCGTAACCTCCGGCAATGGAGGTACACTATAGAAAAAAAGAGGAGGAATGATGCATGCAGAACGGTGCTCTTGTCTGGTTTAGAAACGACCTCCGCGTCCACGACCATCACCCTTTGCATCAGGCCGTCCAAAGCGGCAAGCCGGTCATCGGGATGTACGTGTTCGACCCGGCAGCATACGAACGGGGGGAAGACGGGATCAGGAAGACCGACCGGCACCGCGCCCGATTCCTGATCGAAAGCATCCACGACCTGCGGAAAAACCTAGGGGCTCTCGGCATTCCACTGATTGTCCGCTGCCGCAGGACGACAGAGGCCATTCATGAAATAAAGGAAAAAATAAAGATAGACGCTGTCTATGTCCACGAAGAGATCGGAAGGGAGGAGCAGACGGTAGAGGAAAACGTGCGGCAGGCGCTGCCGGACACTGCTTTTCACGTGGAACACGGGCATAACCTTTACCTGCCTGATGATCTCCCCTTCTCCATCCAGGAGCTTCCCGATACGTTCTCCCAGTTTCGAAAACGGCTTGAGAAGTCAGGGACATCGGTAAGAAAAGCGATCGCTCCGCCCGCGCCGGAGGATCAAGCAGAGCTGCCTGTTCCAGAAGGTGACATACCCACATTGGAAACGCTCGGTTTCGATCCGGCAGACGAAGCACCGCGCTACCCCGGGGGCTCTTCCGAAGCGAGGAAACGGCTGATCGATTATATCTTTACGAAAGACCGGCTGAAAATATATAAACAGACGCGGAACGGCATGCTGAAGGAGGATGATTCTTCGAAGTTCTCCCCTTATCTCGCCAACGGCTGCCTCTCTCCCCGGGTCGTCTATGAACAGATCCAGGCCTATGAACGGACAAACGGCGCCAATGAGTCGACGTATATGCTCTACTTCGAGCTGTTGTGGCGGGACTATTTCCACCTCGTCCACCGCAAATACGGAGACAGGATCTTCTATCGGTCCGGCCTCTCCGGCAAGGCCATTCCATGGGAGCGCGACGAGCAGCTCCTTCAGGCGTGGATCGATGGAAAGACGGGATATCCGCTCGTCGATGCCGGCATGCGTGAACTGAAGGAGACAGGCTTTTTGTCTAACCGGGGCAGGCAGAATGTGGCCAGCTTCTTCACGAAGAACCTCGGACTCGACTGGAGGATCGGCGCTCGCTGGTTCGAATCCCAGCTCGTCGATTATGACGTCAGCAGCAACTACGGCAACTGGCTCTACATCGCCGGAGTCGGGAATGACGCCGTCCCGTTCCGCGCCTTCAACGTCGAGAAACAGGCGAAAGACTATGACCCGGACGGCAGTTACCTGCGTCACTGGCTTCCGGAACTCGCAGCTCTCCCGGCAGACTGGATTCACCAGCCGCGGGAGATGGGAATGATCGAACAACAGCAGTACGGCATCGTTCTCGGCGAGGACTATCCCCTTCCCGTGGTCGACTTATACGAATCGATGAGGAAACGGAAAGAAGCCTTTGCCGCTGCCGACCGCTGATCCTTATAGAAGAAGCCCGGAGGTTATCCTCCGGGCTTTTTCATTCCTCTGATAGATGAAAGATCCGTACCATCGCCTTCGCCAGTACGAACCGTATCGGATACAGGACAAGCACGACGATCACAAAAAACACAACCAGCTGCAGCCACTGCCACGGCAGGAAAGCGACAAGACGATTCCCGACAACGTAGATGAGGAACGTACCGATAGCGATCAGCCCGATAAAGACGAAGACAGCCGCTCCTTTCTGCTGCCATGTGTACCTTCTGATTTCTTCTCTATACTTCCACCCTCCATATGCTGCGTATAACAAAAGCAGAATGACACCGAACATTCAAATCCCCCCATCCCTGATTACGATAACGAGTCGGATACATTCCATAGATCCTGTTTTTTTCCATTCTTCCTGTCCCTATCCACGAAAGCCTATCCACAAAAGCGGAACGTTCATATACTGTATGGACTATTTGCTATGAAAAGGAGTTATGGATACCCATGTTCCCTGAAATATGTGAAATTTTAAGTAATGGAGGGACGATCACCTGCTTTCTGACAGACGCAGACGGCGTCCCTGTTGATACGGATGCGCCGCTGGATTTGTGTGAAGCGGTTCGCCGGGTGACGATCCCGGTCACGCTTCCGAACGGAGTCGTCGCAGACCTTCAGCAAGTGACTCTCCGGAAGTCCGGTTTCGTCGTCCTGGAAGTGACCGACGGTGAAACGACCTGCCTGTCTGAACCGATCTCCTTCTGCTCTGTAGAGAATATCATCCTATGCGCACCGGATGGAACGGACATCGTGTGCGAAGTGACGGATTTCTCCTGCAGTCCTTGCGTCAGCTGTAATACAGAAGGGTTCGTCCAGTCCATCGATATTTTCTTCCGCATCTGCCAGAATGTCCAGGTCGTGGCCGATGTGACAGTGGAACTGACGACACGTCTCTGCCAGCCGCGGCAGGCGTTCGATGTCCCGCTTTGTCCGAGAAACGCCGCCATCCCGCCGCAATGTCCTGTATTATTCCCGGAGTCAGGAGAAATGCCAGAGGATATTGCTCCTGAACTTCCGACCATATCCCTCCCAGCCCCGGACCCAGTAGTAAACCAGGAGGAGCTGGAGACGATTTGTGTCAACACAAGCAAAGTGTATGACTGGCTTGTGCTGACGAACGATTTTGAGATCAATCGTCTGGCTGACGACCTTATTTTCAACTGTACGCCGTGTGAAATGCGGTTGTTCGTTCCAGCCGTCACCCTTTGCGAACGGATCTATTCCGGTAAATTGCTTTGTGGAGAAGACCCGGTTGCTGGAGCGGCGGTCAATATCATCGCCGATCCTCCTATTCTGGAGATTGATCCTGACCCTGTAATCACCGATGAGTTTGGAAACTTCGAAGTGTTGGCTTCCGTGGCATCCGGAACCGATGACACGATGGTGACGGTCACAGCCTTCGCGGAACTTCCAGAAGGCTTGGCTTCCAAATCCTTGAACACGATGGCGTTCTGTCCGGAGCCGCCATGTTCCATCGACTTGTTCATTGAAGGACAGGAAGATTTGATCAGCTGCAGCAGCTTCCTGAGCGGCCGCGTGCGCTGTGGCAACACGGTCATTGAGGGAGCGACGGTCGACCTGGAAAGCAGCAATCCGGCAATCATTATGTTCGACAGTACACCGGCGACGACCGGTTCCCACGGCAACTATTTCGCCGGAATATCCATCCCTGAGGATACGCCGGTACAAGAGGTCACCATCACCGCTACGACGACCATCGATGGAGAAACCATCTCGGCAAGTGTTGATATCACGGTCGAGTGTAATGAAACGCCTTGTCCTTAATTACGATTAATATTGTTCGAAATGGAGGGTAACAACGATGTTAAGCTTGAATGTTCCTGACCTCATCACATGCCAGGCCGTCATTACCGGTACACTCACGTGTGCAGAAGATACTCCAGTGGCAAACGCAGAGGTTTCTTTTTTGGATTTTCCGGAAGATAACGTGACCTATAACCCAAACCCTGCCATCACGGATGCGAACGGCAATTTCTCCACTACGGTAACTGTCAACCCTAATACAGAACTACTTTCTTTAGTCGTCAACGCCAGCAGCGTCGTTTTTGGAGAAGTGCAGCAGGGAAGCGCCGGGACGCAGATCATCTGCTCCCCGGACCCTCCGCCTCCACCGGTCGAATGCCCATGTAAATTCAGACTTGGAGTGGCCAGAAACCGGGCCACAGCGACGGCTACAGTCGTCGATAACGGGGCACCGTTTGACCTGACAGGAATCATTAATATTACCGCTGTTCAATGCTTTACAGCGAGCACGATGTGTAATCCGAACGTAGATAATTTCAACATCACCTTTAATGCCGGAGGGACGACGATCAATTTCGTTCAAGGAAGGCGTATCGAAATAGGCTGTGAAGGGAACAACGTCGCACGAATCCGTGGTACCGCCATCGGCAGAGGAAACCTCTACAGCGGCCTGTTCGACGTGAACATCGAGGTCATTGTCGATGAAAATAATGTCGGGACATGGACGATTGATGCCTTCGACGATATGAACCATTCGTTCTCGACCGTCTTCACCGCCCTGATGAACCCGATCACTTCCATCGGCGAGTGTGATGTTCAATTCTAACTTTTTTATGGAGAGTGAAACGTAATGTTGACTTTGAATGTACCGGAGGTCATCACATGTCAGGCCGTCATAACAGGGACGCTGACTTGTGCCGAGACTACTCCGGTCGAAGGTGCAGAAGTATTTTTCAGTGATTTTCCAGAGGATACGGTCACGTATGATCCGAACCCCGCCGTCACCGATGTGAACGGGGACTTCACCACGACGGTCACCGTGCCCGTGGGGACACCGCTTGTATCCATTACCATCGAGGCATCGGCCATCGTTTTCGGGGAGGTACAAATGGGATTCGCGGGCACACAGATCGAGTGTCCGCCGGTCGAATGTCCGTGTAAATTCCGGATCGGCTTGAGAGATGAAGCGAAGGCGCAGGCAGACATCACCGATAGAGGAAAGAGTTTTTCTGTTTCCGGTGAAATCAATGTGAGTGCCATTCAGTGCTTCCAGACGGAGCCTGGATGTAACCCGGATGTCGATGACTTCAACATTTCCTTTGAAGGGAAAAAGGTAGAGCTGCGGTTTTTCCAAGGAAGACGTATCGACTTCTCTTGTGACGGGGATCGTTCCATCCGCTTACGCGGGACGGCGATTGCCAAGGGCTACTTCCGGGGCGTCTTCGACGTATCCATTGAAGTGACCATCGATGATAACAACATCGGGACATGGATCATCAATGCCGATAACGGAATGGGCCAGTCCTTCTCCACCGTTTTCCGCGGCCGGATGAGCAAGTCGACGTCCATCGGCGACTGTGGCCTGCAGTTTTAATAAAAAAGACTTTCCCAGGTGCTTTATCGGGAAAGTCTTTTTCTGCGTCGCAGGAAGACGAAGAACAGAACGATCAGCACGATGGCGGCCCCAGCGGTAATCGCAATGTTTTTGATGTTCGGTACGGCGATCTCGACCATGATCCGGTTTTCTTCCAGAGCATCCAAATTCCACGTGAGAACGTTGCCGTCGACGTCATCGGCGTTGTGGGATTTGGGCTTCACCGGCAGGTCAAGCGTGAAGGTCAAGTCGATCCGGTCGCCGATCAAACGCGCGGCTCCGGGGATCGAGACGGATTCACCGAGATCGACCTCGGCGACGATCGCATAAGTGCGCGTGAAAAATCCCTCCTCGACTGTCGTGTCGACCGGAATATCCTGCGCCCCGTCCGAAACGACGCCGGATGCCGGCAGCACGTCCATCTCTTGAATGTCTTCGAACGACTTGGATGCCTCAAAGCCTGTGTATCCGCCGGACGTATAATCACTGACCTCATAGCCTCGCTGGGTCAGCTCGGCTTTTGCCGTTTCGACAAGGCCATCCGTCCGGCCGGAGAAGCGCCCGGACGCATTCTCATCCACGCCGATCCGGAACGACGTTTCGCCGCTTCCGTCCTTATTGATTTTCACCCCGACATTCCCCTGCACACATCCGGAAAGAATCAGGATGAGGACAAGTGCCGGAGCAATCCACCATTTTCTTTTCATTTACATCCCCTCCACAAGGATAATTTTCCACCTATGAGATGTGTCTTTATGTACAAGATTATAATAGACAGGAGGAATAGTTATGACGATTTCAAACACGATGGAAGATTTCCACCAGCATCTGCAGACGTGGATCGGTACAGACATCTGCATCACGAAACACGAATTGCGCGATCAAGATGCCGTCTCCATGCAGCTGCACGACGTTTCCTATTCTGTGAACCCGATGAGTATCGACGGCTATATGGGTCCCTATACGCTCTACCTGCACGGAAAGGGATATGTCAGCACGGACATGCAAGGGACAGAGCCCCTCCCCACCCCTTATTACGAAATTCCGCTGGAGGAGACGACCCATTACGAATGGAACGACGACCGCTTCTTTCTAAAGACGGCAAGAGGCGACTACACGATCGCAAGAAAATAAGAAAACAGCCGGCAGTCGTTGTCCGGCTGTTTTTTTCTCATTGCGCTTTCGGAAGATCCGTAGACGGCTGCGGGCGCTTATTTTTACCCTTGAACGACCAATACGTAAACATCCGGATGATTTTCTCCATCGGTCCCTGGCGGAAATAACGGCTGTACCACAGGCTGAGTGCCGCCTGCAGGCTGAACACCAGCACGCCGACTGCGATTCCCGCCCAGATTCCGAGGGAAGCGAACAACCCCAGACCGAAGCCGTAAAAGATGAAAATACAGCAGACCGTCTGGAGCAGGTAATTGGTCAACGACAGACGCCCGACCGCCTCCATCCCCCGGACGAATAGTGAAGAGCGGCCGTGGAACGCTGCGGTGAAAAGACAGATGTAACCGAGAGCGAGCAGAGGTCCGCCGAACGCGTACCCGATTCCCGACCAGCCCGAATCCGGCATCCAGACGATCATGCTCTTCAGCCCAAGCCCGGCAAGGGTAAGCCACAGCGCCCCGCGCTTCCATGCCGCTATGTCAGCTTCCACTCTGCTGAACAGCTGACGTTTTGCCGCATACATCCCGAAGAGGAACATCGGCAGGATCAGAAACGGCGAGAGTGCAAGAATGAGGAACATCAGACCAGGTCCGAGCATCAACGGGTCTTCCTGCGAACGGTGGGTCATGATTTCAACAAACGTCCCGCTCCCATATATATTGACCGTATCTTCCACATACGCATCCATCCGCACCTGCTCTTCTGCCGTCATTGCAAGTCCCCCGCTGCCGTAGGAGAACGCCGACGTCAGAATAAGGACGACGATTCCCCAGATAAGGAGCGTCTTCGGCTTCCTTTTCACGAACAAAAGCAGGAAGAAACCCATCATACCGTAGGCGAATAGGATATCCCCTTCCCACAGCAGGATTCCGTGCAGGAGACCAAGGACGATCAGCGCCAGGAACCGGCGGGTGAATTGCCGCTTCACACGGAAACCCTTCTCCTTCCAGCTGCTGTACATAAGGATGATTCCATATCCGAACAGGAAGGCGAAAATCGGCATGAAGCTCGTTTCGACGAACACCTTCAAGATATCGTGACCGACAGCATCCGCCGTACCGAAGTCCCACTCATCCTTTCCGTAAATCCCGTACTGGAATATCAATAGGTTGGCAAGCAGGATTCCGAACAAGCTGAATCCTCTCAGCGCATCTATCACACCAATTCTTTGTTTCAATGAACTTCTCCCCTCTCTTTCCTTATTCATACGGGAGGTCGAGCAGAGAAGATTCATTTATTTTCCAATTATTTCTGATTTCCGGGAAGCAGCTGCTGCAGCGTCTCCTTCAACTGAAGGATGTCCGCTTCTTCCATATGCAGACGTTCGAGCAGCAGGTCCGGAATGCACTCCGCTTTCTCTTCCGCTTCCTTCCCTTTATCCGTCAAAACGACGTCGACGCTCCGTTCATCGCGTGTCGAACGCTCTCTCCTGATCAGACCTTCCGACTCCATCCGCTTCAGCATCGGCGTCAGCGTCCCGGAATCCAAATAAAGCCGGCGGCCAAGCTCCTTCACCGTCAGCGGACTCTCCTCCCATAAAGCGAGCAGCACCAAATACTGTGGATACGTAATATTCAAATCGGCTAAAAGCGGACGGTACATCTTCGTCATCTCGCGCGTCGCCGCATACAAAGAAAAGCAAATCTGATTTTCCAACTTCATTTTTTCATCGGCCATTCGGCAACCCTCCTGGTTCCATTATAGCAAATGCCTTGCCAAACACAATTCAATTGTGTACTATTTAATTGTGCACAATCTAAATAAACATGAAGGAGTTGTTGAACATGGTTAAACCTCTATACACAGCGAAAGCGACAGCAGAAGGTGGACGTCAAGGCGTCGTCAAATCTTCAGACGGAACATTGGAACTGGATCTTACGATGCCGAAAGCGCTCGGCGGCAACGGAAAAGAAGGAGCAACAAACCCGGAACAGCTATTCGCAGCAGGTTATTCTGCGTGCTTCGACAGTGCTCTCCAACTAGTCGCATCCCAGGCGAAAAAGAAAATCACATCGAAAGTGACAGCGGAAGTGAGCATCGGCAAACAAGGCGAAGGCTTCGGACTTGCAGTTAAACTGTTCGTCGAAATCGAAGGCGTAAGCCAGGACGAAGCAGACGAACTCGTCAAGAAAGCCCACCAAGTCTGCCCTTACTCCAACGCTACGCGCGGAAATATCGAAGTCGATCTGGAAGCAAAAGCCGTTTAATTTTTATCATAGAAGAAAATTTTTTAGAAACATTAAAAGGAAGGGATTATGCCCTCAAAGCCTTATTCCCTACAAGCTTAAGGAAGTAAATAGCAGCAGAGGGCGTAGGGAAGAGGGGCAGACTCCTGCGGGAGATGCGGCACAGGTGAGACCCCGGAAGAGCAGCGCGATGAGGAGGCTCACCGGCCGCCCCGCGGAAAGCGCCCCTCTTCCCGGAGCCCTCCCCCCTGCAGTAAAAAACGAAAGGCCGATGACGGTCTTTCTTTTTTTGCAGAAAAAGGATTACTGAACAGAAACCGTTCGGAGCACCATAAGAACAGGCTGTTTGCTGCCGAACCAGCCGACAATTACGGACAAAATCCGAAGCATATCGGTTGAACTCTCAACTTCAAGATATTATAATACGTGTGTTAATAAACTTGTGAGGACAACAACTTAGGAGGTTTTACAAGTGAACGTATTAGTTATAAAAGCAAACAACCGTCCAGACGGTATTTCAACGAAGATGTACGACGCGTTTTTGGAAAATATTGAGCAGAATCAAGACGTCAACGTCGAAACGTATGATCTGTTCGCCGAAGATACACCATATTTGAGCCAGGATCTATTCACTGCGATCGGTAAAATCCAGGAAGGTGCCGCTATGAACGAAGACGAGCAGCGCTTGATGGATGCGAAGCAGAAAGCGAAAGACGCGTTGAGCAAAGCAGACGTCGTCGTTGTCGCGTTCCCACTATGGAACTTGACGATCCCTGCGAAACTGCAGACGTTCATCGACTATGTAGCCGAAGCAGGCTTCACATTCAAGTACACGCCGGAAGGTCTGAAGCCGCTTATGACAGACAAACAGGCGATCCTTCTGAACGCCCGCGGCGGCAACTATTCCGATCCGTCCATGGCACCGATGGAAATGTCCTTGAACTACATGCGTAACGTTCTTGGTGGACTATTCGGCATGAAGATTACAGAAGAAGTAATCATCGAAGGCCACAATGCGAACCCGGATCAAGCGGAAACTATCGTTAACGAAGGTCTTGAGAAAGTCGCACAAGCTGCGAAAAACGTCGCTTACCAAAACGTATAAGGATTACAGAAAAGGCACTGGGATCGTTCCCAGTGCCTTTTTTCAATTTGATTTATCTTCTTTTCACCAACACCTAACTTTAGCCATTGATATCGAATAACAGCGGATTATTGGGCCGGTCCTTATCTGTATTTGATAATGAAGGGCCATGTCAGGCAAAGGACGGAGGGGAATGGAGCAGACTCCTGCGGGAGAAGTGGCTCAGGTGAGACCCCGGAAGAGCAATGAAATGCCCCCTGAATATTGGACAATATTCAGGGGCATTTCTATGAATAAATGGAGTAAAGAAGAAA
>NZ_ANPF01000037.1:0-16230 GCF_000328325.1 Halobacillus sp. BAB-2008
CGACTCCTGCTTCTACCGCTTCCCGTACTTGTTCGGCGGATTCCGTCTCGACTTCAATTTTCACCATATGTCCGACTCGGTCTTTCAACTGCTTCACGGCAGTCTTGATGGAACCGAAGTAGGCGATGTGGTTGTCTTTAAGCATGACGGCATCATATAAACCAAAGCGATGGTTGTATCCACCGCCTGTCCGAACGGCATATTTTTCAAACATTCGAAGACCCGGTGTTGTTTTTCGAGTATCACAAATCCGCGTGTGGTCACTATTCAGTTTCTGGACGGCCTGCTGTGTCGTTGTAGCAATTCCGCTCATTCTTTGGATCAGGTTTAAAATTACGCGCTCTCCTTGAAGGAGAGCGGACGGAGGGCCTTGTATAGAGGCAATATCCAGGCCTGGATAAAGTGCTTCTCCCTCAGCTGCCAATATCTCTACAGTAATAGAAGGATCGAGTACCCGGAATCCCTCGGTGATGACAGGTCCTCCGCAAAAACAGCCTGTCTGCTTACTTCGTATAATCATTTTTCCGTATGTTTCTTGGTCGAATAAAGATTCGCACCAATCATTATCCCCGACGTCTTCCCGCAGGAACGTTTCCAGGCAGTGTTTCAGTTTCAATCGGTTCATCGTCTATTTTCCACTCCTTCTTCCATACTTGAACAATTTGTTTCGAGCTCCAAGCGTCCTCGTGTCCGGATAGTCGGTGCGTATATGGGCGCCGCGGCTTTCTTCTCTTTCCCATGCAGATTTGGTAATCAGCCATGCGGTCTGCATGAGAAAGCACAGTTCGGTCTGCCTGACAGACAGGGTGGAAAGGTCACAGAAGGCAAGGTCTTCCACCTCGTAGGATGAAAACCAATCCAACTGTTTCTGCAGGGATTTTTTGCTGCGGATGATGCCGACGTTGGCCATCATGTGCGTTTGGATCGTTCTCTGCTCCGGCATGTTCATCGGTTGTTTCTTTTTTTTCCGTTTAACAGGGGGACGGGGATACACGTGGGGAAGACTGTTCAGGTGCTCCGCCAGTCTTTTTCCGTAAACCAGGCATTCTAATAACGAATTGCTTGCTAGACGGTTTGCTCCGTGCAGACCGTTACTGGTAGCTTCACCGACAGCATAGAATCCGGCCAAAGACGTTCTTCCAACCGTATCTGTCTGAATCCCCCCCATTTGGAAGTGACAGCCTGGAGCTACGGGAAGAAGCCCTTCTTTGATAGACAGGCCATGCTCCCTGCATCGTTTCGTAATGGCTGGAAATTTATTAGGGAAATCGGAAACACCACGAATATCTAAATAGGCGCTGCGGCCGGCGTTTCGCACCTCGTGGATCCGCTGTGCAACAATATGACGAGGTGCGAGCTCCATTAATGGGTGGACACCATCCATCAGGTTATTTCCAAATTCGTCAACCAGTACGGCTCCTTCTCCTCGGACTGCCTCCGATATCAAGCCTTTGGATTCTCCGTTTATGTAAAGCATGGTCGGGTGAAATTGAACGAATTCCATATCTGACAGTTGTGCACCAGCATGATAGGCGAGAGCTGATCCATCTCCTGTAATGGTAGAGGCATTCGAAGTATTCGGATAAACCTGGCCGCACCCACCTGTGGCCATTACGATATGGGCAGCGAGGAAAGTATGGACATTTCTATTCTGATCTTTACTTCGGACCCCGCAGCAACGTCCGTATGAATCTTTTATTAGTTCGAACACATGCTGATGCTCATAAACAGAAATGTTGGGAGGAAGGGTTTCGGCGAGGAACTGCATCAAGTACCTTCCTGTCTGATCCCCGCCGCTGTGCAGAATTCTGTTGTAAGAATGAGCTCCTTCCCTGCCGAGGGAGAAGTTCCCATCCTCTTTTAAATCGAACGGGCACCCCTCTGCTGATAGTTCCTTCATTACTCCGGGAGCCTGTTGGGTTAAATGGTGTACCGCTTGGGCGTCACTGATGGAACATCCGGCCTTCATCGTATCCTCGAAATGATAGAAAGGACGATCTTCGCTATCCAACGCCGCAGCAATTCCTCCCTGAGCCAGACGAGAGTTTCCATGCTGTAAATGGGACTTTGTGATAATTATCACATGTTTATCCCTGTGAAGGTGTCTCGCAAGCTGGAGGGCGGAGGCGCCGCTGCCAATAATAATTACGTCTGCCATACTCATTTCAGCACCTACTGTCTTTACACTTGTATTGACATTAATATTTACATAAGATGTATAGAAAGACAAGTGAAATTTTATTTATCGTTTATGAGGGGGAATGAGAGTGCACTACTTTGATTACGCGGCTGCTTGCCCAATTGAAGAGGAAGCATTGAGTGTTTATATCCATGCTTCTAAAAATTTTTTTGGAAATACCGGAAGTCTTCATGATATTGGAACAGATGCGAAACGCTTATTGGAACACTGCCGTGAACGGATCGCTCACATGGTGGGTGTAGAGAAAGCAGGTATTTACTTCACGAGCGGGGGAACAGAGAGCAATGAAATAGCGTTGAGATCGCTGCAGGCACTCCGCCCCAACAGGAGTGTGATAATAGCGGGAGGCGAGCATGCTTCCATTCAGTATCTCGTAGATCAATGGGAGGAGGAAGGCGTTTCGGTTACGAGAATCCCGTTTACAGAAGACGGTGTATTGAATATGGCGGTCTTGAAAGCAACCATGAATGACGAGACAGGGCTTGTTATCATGCAGCACGTAAACGGAGACATCGGTACGACACAGCCGGTGGAAGAAGTGAACCAACTTTGTGATACATATGGTGCTCTTATGCACTGTGATTGTGTACAATCCTTCGGGAAAAAAGATTTACGTGCTGTATCAAAGGTGGTAGACAGCCTTTCTTTATCTGCCCATAAGATAGGTGGTCCAACAGGGATCGGTGCTGTCTACATAAAGCCTTCCTTGAACGTCCCGCCTAAAACACCTTCTCCTGCACACGAATCCGGCATGAGACCAGGGACGGTTCCTTTACCAGGAGTGGCAGCGTTTACAGAAGCAGCCGGTAAAAGTGTAGACAATCTTATTGAAAATCAACGGAAGATCAGCGAGAGAAAGCGCTGGTTCCTTGAGAGGATGCAGGAATACCGGGAGTCATTCCGTGTCGTCGGCAATGGGAATGCCGTGGTGGGAATCTGTTTGAAAGGAGTGGAAGGTCAGTGGGCGATGCTGGAGGCGAATAGACTCGGCTACGCCTTTTCAACCGGCAGCGCCTGTCAAGCAGGTAAGACGCCTTATGCCCTAACCGCTATGGGAATGTCGAAAGAAGAAGCGAAGACATTCATTCGAATCTCTTTCCATCCTAGCCACACAAGGCAGGAAGTGGAGGGGCTTGCAACAGTTTTAAAGAAAACCATACATGCACACAACCTTGTGTGAAAAAACACCCTGCCATTGGCAGGGTGTTTGATTGATTAACCGGTCAATACTTCTTCTTTTGGGTACTTGATCGGATCCGGCCGTGGTTTTGTAAAAGCAAATGCAAAGGTAAGCGGCCCCAGCTTACCAAAAAGCATCAACGACACAAGGATCATTTTTCCGGCAATGGTCAAGTCTCCTGTAATTCCAGTGGAAAGACCGACTGTGCCGAATGCTGAAATGGCTTCAAACAAAATGGAAAGGAAGGAAGCGTCCTCCGTCATGTTTAAAAAGAAGGTACTGGTAAAGACAAGAAACACACTGCCTACCGTCAATGCAAGAGCCCGCATGACAAGTCTTGGGCGCAGACTTCTGCGGAAGAGAGTCAAATCTTCCTTGTCGCGGAAGAAAGCAAGGGTAGCAACGATGATAATCACAGCTGTAGTAAGTTTAATACCTCCGGCGGTAGAGGCGCTCCCCCCACCGATAAACATCAGTATGAGCATGAAGAAAAGCGAATCGTCTTCCATCGCTCCAATATCAATGGTGTTGAATCCGGCCGTTCTCGGCGTTACCGCCTGAAAATAGGAGGCTATCAGCTTTCCTGGCGTAGACATATTTCCTATTGTTTCCGGGTTGTTAAATTCCAAAACGAAAATCATGAGAATGCTGAAGACATTGATGGCAATCGTTCCGACAAGCATCGTCTTCGTATGGAGGGAAAGTCGATGAAAATCTTTGGTTTTCCACAAGTCAAAGACGACCGTGAAACCTACCCCTCCGATAATGAATAAAAAGGAAATGACTATATTGACGACTGGATCGGTAACATATCCGGACAGGCTGTCCGACCAAACGGAAAATCCAGCATTATTGAAGGCTGAAATTGCATGGAACGTGCTGACATAAATTCCTCTGGACAGCCCGAATTCAGGCACCCATCGAAAGGACAACAGGACGATGGCGACCAGTTCCATACTGATGGAGAAAATCAACAGCTTCTTAACAAGGAGGATGATTCCACCGACTGCCGTCTGGTTTAGAGACTGCTGAATAATCATTCGCTCTTTCAAGCCTATTTTCTTACCGAGAGCCATGAAAATAAGTACAGCGAATGTCATGATTCCTAATCCACCTAATTGAATAAGCGCAAGAATGACCCACTGACCGACTAATGTGAATGCTGTCCCGGTATCGACAACGGCAAGACCTGTTACTGTCATAGCAGAGGTTGCTGTAAACAAAGCATCCCCTAATGTAATACCCTCCGTAGTAGAGAAGGGAAGCATCAATAGAAATGTTCCTAATGTAATAAAGAATAAAAAGACCAGGATTAGAATTTGAGGAGGATTCAATTCCGTTCTCTTCTTCTCCATTTACCGTACACCTTCTTCCATTCAAGTTAGTGCTCTTATTATAAGCGAATAAGTGGAAACGTAAAGATGTTTTTTATAAATGCCTGAAAGAGGGGCTGCTTGCGAAAAAAAGGAAGGAATTATATAATATTGATAATGATTTTCATTGTCGGAGATAGTTTCACGTTCACACTTAGGGAGGATTCCAGCATGGCAAAGCTAATGACAGAGCAGGTAGGTATCGCTTATGGAGACCATCATGTCGTCCGGGATTTAGATTTGGATATACCTGAAAATCAAATTACGACGATCATCGGACCGAATGGATGCGGGAAGTCTACAATTCTGAAGGCTTTGGCAAGAATCCACTCCGTTCAGGAAGGAAGCATTTATCTGGACGGGAAAGCCATAAAAAAAGAGTCGACGAAAGAAATAGCCAAGAAGATGGGTGTTCTTCCGCAAACACCGAAAGCTCCAAGCGGTCTGACTGTTTCAGAGCTGGTTTCTTATGGGCGGTATCCACACCAAAAAGGGTTTGGGAAGCTGTCTGATCACGATAGAGAAGTGATCCAATGGGCGCTTGAAATCACCGGAGTAGAAGAATTCTCTAACCGTTCCATCGATGCCTTATCCGGCGGACAGCGGCAACGGGTGTGGATTGCGATGGCACTGGCGCAGGAAACAGAACTGCTCATTCTTGATGAGCCGACAACGTACTTGGATCTTGCCCACCAGTTGGAAGTTTTAAAGCTTTTGGAGCAGCTGAATCGAGAAGAAGGACGCACGATCGTCATGGTCATTCACGATTTGAATCATGCGGCACGGTTTGCTGATTATATCGTGGCCCTTCGCGGAGGGAAAGTGATTCGAGAAGGCACTCCTGAAGAAGTGATTCGGAAAGACGTACTGAAGGAAGTATTCCAAATCGACGCGGAAGTAGTCCAGGATCCCCGGACGAACCGTCCCATCTGCTTGACCTATGACTTGCTTGGTTCGGTACCGGAAGTCTGTCAAAAGGCTGTTTTGTAGATCGATTCATAGCTTGTCTCCTCCTTACATACATTGGTGAGGAAGGAGGGCGTGTATGGGTCTCTTAAGGGAGTTTAAACAGTTTGCAATGCGTGGAAGTGCGGTGGATATAGGCGTAGGGATGGTGCTGGGAGCAGCATTCAGTGGCTTTATTGATTCCTTCGTCAAGGACCTTCTCATGCCTCCCATCGGTCTCCTGTATCATAAGATGGACATAGAGAATATGTTCATAAGTCTGAATGGTACAGCGTATTCCTCCAGATCAGCAGCGGAAGCAGCCGGAGCGCCCACGATAAATTACGGCCTTTTCCTTACGGCTTCTGTGCGATTTCTGATCGTTCTCTTTGCCGTTTTTCTTGTGGTGCGGCAATTAAACAGATGGAAGAAGCCGCATCAGGATCCGATGCTCTCTATGACTAAGAAGGAGTGCCCGTACTGCTGTTTGTCTATTCCCAGTCAGGCTGTCATCTGCCCTAACTGTTCTTCTTCCCTGTCTAAATATACAAAAGAGCCGCCGTCTAAATGGCGGATGAAGTAAAAGACGCCCGCCCGGGCGTCTTTTTTTATTTTTCAAGCAAGATATTCGCTTGGTTGGACACCATAATTATAAGAATGTAAATGAGGTGTAGGTATGGAAAACAAAGTGAGTCGTTGGTGTCTTATAAGTATGGCGTCCATCCCTTTGGTGATGACGCTTGGCAATTCCATGCTGATACCCGTTCTTCCCATCTTTGAGGAGAAGGTGGGGATCAGCCCGTTCCAGTCCAGTATCATCATTACGAGTTATTCCGTAGCGGCTATTTTCCTGATACCGGTCGCCGGGTACCTTTCCGATCGATTTGGAAGGAAGATCATCATTCTTCCCAGTCTGTTTCTTGCGCTGGTCGGTGGAATCATTGCGGGATTCGCCTCTTGGAAAGGGAGTGATCCTTTCTTTTGGATCATTATCGGGCGCATCCTGCAGGGGATCGGAGCAGCAGGAGCAACGCCGATTATTTTGCCGCTTGTGGGTGATTTGTATAAAGACGATGACACGAAGACGAGTGCCTGTCTCGGAATCATTGAGACATCCAACACGTTCGGAAAAGTACTAAGTCCGATTCTCGGATCCTTGTTCGCAGTATTCTTATGGTTCTTACCGTTTTTTTCAATCTCTTTTTTCAGCTTGATTTCCATCATTCTTGTGTTCTTCTTCATCAAAGTTCCGAAAGGTGAGAAGGCGGAACCACAGCCGTTAAAGCAATTCATTCACAAGACGAAGGAGATCTTCGGGAAAGAGGGGAAATGGTTGTATCCGACCTTTCTGCTCGGAGCCTATGCTATGCTCGTTCTTTTCGCGGTACTTTTCTTCATGTCGGATATGTTGGAGAAGGTCCATGATATTAAAGGAGTGAAGAAGGGGTTCATCCTTGCCATCCCTCTATTCACTTTATGTGTGGCTTCTTTCATAACAGGTAAGAAAATAAAAGGGGACACGAAAGTGATGAAGTGGGTGCTCTCCATATCTTTAAGCATGATCGCAGCCAGTGTATGCTTTGTAGGCTTTGTCAGTGACAGGTTGGTTCTGCTGCTCGTAGTCACCAGTGTGCTTGGTATTGCAATCGGGTCGATGCTGCCGACGCTCGATGCGCTTATTACGGAGGGAATCGAGAAAGAAGAAAGAGGCACGATTACCTCCTTCTATAGTTCCTCCCGCTTTATCGGGGTTGCTGCCGGCCCGCCTTTAATGTCTTTATTAATGAAGAATTATTTGAATGTCAGTTACATTGTCAGTGGAGCAATCGGCGTGGTTCTGCTTTTGCTGGTCCTGTTTCTGGTGAAAGGAAAAAGCGAGGAAGAGGGGTCGCAGCCTGCTTAGCGCATATAAAAAAGAGCGGAGCACAAAAGGCTTCCGCTCTTTCTTGTATTTAGCAAAACTTGTTATATGCCCCGGTCAGGTTGGCTGTGATTTCTTCTACTTCATAATCTTCAATTTCCTCCCGCGGGATAAAGTGAAGGACTTGTCCATCTTTCAGTAATGCCATGGAAGGGGAGGAAGGTTCACATCCTTCCAAGTATTCTCTCATTCGGGCGGTCGCCTCCCTATCCTGTCCGGCAAAGACGGTTACAAGGTTCTCAGGCCGCTTCTCGTTATGGAGTGATTCTCGGGCCGAAGGACGGGCCAGTCCTGCTGCACATCCGCAGACAGAATTGATGACCACAAGCGTAGTTCCTTTTGTCTCACTAATAAAAGTATCCACTTCTTCTGGTGTGGTCAGTTCCTGAAAGCCGGCATTAGTTAATTCATCTCTCATCGGTTGGGAAATTTCTTTCATATAGGCTTCATATGGGTTCATCACTTTTGCCTCCTATTGTTCTTTTTGTTTCGTTGCCTGTGTCATTTGGTGCCAGACGGATCCTTTGGCTTCTTCTCCACCTTCGATTCGTTCGATGGCCATGTTAATCTGCATTTTTACTTCGAACTCAGGGTCATCAGCCGCCTGCTTCAAAGCCGGAAGGGCAGATTCATCTCCAAGCTCATAAAGGAACATAGCTGCCCGCCAGCGGACCAGGCGGTTGGCATCGGACAAAGATTCGATCATCGGAGGCATCGCTTCTTTGAAGCCAAGATCTGACAGGCAGTCGCCGGCAGTACGGCGGACTGTTACGGAAGTATCCTGCAGAGCCTTATAGAGGTAGGGGAGTGTTTCCACTTCTTCGATCATGCCTAAGTAGGCGGTCGCCAAACGACGGATGGATGCCTTATCGTCATCCAGCGCTTTGTCGAGAACTTCATAATCGTCTGCTGTCGGTTCCATACGGTCGAGGGCTGCATAGCGAACCTTCCAATCGGCATCGTCCAGTGTTTCGAGTGCGATTTTCGACTCGGAAGGATGCTTTTCGACGGGATTCGTTTCTTGATCAAACGCTTGTTTAACAAGGTCTTCCAGTCGTTTCTCGTCGTAGCTTGCAGATAATTCTTCTTTTACCTGCTCTCCGATTTCTTCTGTACTCCCGTATCTCGGATTCTGTTCGATCCATTTCCTCTCCATGATCATATTCGGAGAGGCTGGTGCTGCTTTCATCGCTGCATTCATGAAACGTTCCGGCAGACCGACACGGATTTCCTCTTCGCCTTCCTCCAGTTTCACCTGCATCGGAATGCCCCGGAACTGTTGAATGTAAACCCTGACTTCCCCGAACGGATCATCACTCCCGGCGCCTTTTGTTTCTTCCGGCTGCTCCGGAACGACAGAACCGAATACGTGCCTCACTTTCGGGAGGATATCTTCCCAAGCTGTACGGCCGTTTCGTTCGAGTGCAAGAAAATCGGTCACATGATAGATCCCTTTGACTCCTTCAATCTCAAATAAATGCTGGATAAAATCGGGAGCATCTGTTAAATCGTCTCCCTTTTTATAGTTGTGAGCCTTACCATCCGGCAGTTTCTCATTTACATTGATTTTCATTGAATTTGGACTGGGCGTCGGTTCGATCGATACGATTTTCACTTTATCATTCCCCCTAAACGCTCATTTCTTTATCTAGTTTAACAAAGATAGACGACAGCTTCTATGCAGGAGCTCCCGAGAAGGAGTTTTTTGTAAAAAAATTCTTAAATAGTGAAACTTTTGTTGTCTGATGTCGTAGATTAGGTGTGTCGAAGAAAAAGGAGGGGTTTTCTTGACGGAACCCGTAATGCAGTTAAAGAATTTGAAGAAAACGATAGGGAAGAAGCCGATTATTAAAGGACTGGACTTTGATATTTACGGTGGGGAAGTATTTGGTTTCCTTGGTCCTAACGGTGCAGGGAAAACGACCACCATCCGAATGATGGTCGGTTTGATCGGGATGACGGAAGGAGACGTCATCATTAAAGGGCACAGCGTCCGTAACGATTTCAAAGATGCGATCCGTCACGTCGGTGGTATCGTGGAGAATCCGGAAATGTATCCGTTTATGAGCGGTTGGAAGAACCTGCTTCACTATTCAAGAATGATTCCGGGTGTTACGAAGGAACGGATCGAAGAAGTGGTCCGCCTCGTCGGATTGGAAGGTCGGATGAAGGATAAGGTAGGGAAATATTCTCTAGGGATGCGACAACGCTTAGGAATTGCACAAGCTCTCTTACATAATCCTTCTGTCCTGATCCTCGATGAACCGACGAATGGATTGGACCCTTCGGGCATTCGGGAGATTCGTGCTTATATCCGTCGTCTAGCCGAAGAGGAAGGTGTAGCGGTAATCGTATCGAGTCACATCCTTTCTGAAATGGAAATGATGTGTGATCGAATCGGCATCATAAAGAATGGAGAGCTCATTTCCATTCAGACCGTTAATGAAGCTTTGCAGCAGACGGATAAGAAGGAAGTATCGATCGAGGCGGAGCCGGTGGAGGAAGCAAAGGCGGCTTTGGATGAACTGACCGATACGAAGACGGTACTCGCTAAAGAACAGCTTACCCTTACGATTGAGAAAGAGGACATCCCGCGCGTTATTGCCGGTCTTGTAGCGAAGAATATCAACATCTACAGTGTGAACGTGAATCGTTCGACGCTTGAGGATAAATTCCTTGATTTGATTGGAGAGGGAAAGATTGAATAATTTTATACAGTTAGTTAAAAATGAACAAATGAAGTTATATGCCCAGAAAGCGACATGGATCATGCTTATCGTTTTAGGTGTGCTTGTCATAGCGTTCGGCGCGCTGCTTAAAGTGGACGAGTCATTCACAGGTGGAGATGCGCCGACAGGAGACAACTGGAAAGAAGAACTTCAGGAGCAGAACGCGCAGTTGACAGGGGAGACAGAGAGCGGCCAGGCTCCGGAAATCAAGTATCCTAATTATTATGATGTAGAAGAGAACCAGTACCGCATTGATAATGATATTAAACCGGTGGAATACAATGTCTGGTCCTTCGTTCAGGAGAATCGCGGTCTTGTTTCTGTAGTAAGCTTATTGACGATTATTGTAGCGGCAGGAATCACAGCCAACGAATTCCGATGGGGAACGATCAAGCTGCTGTTGATCCGTCCGATCTCCAGAGCAAAGATACTGTTGTCTAAATATGTATCGGTATTGATTTTCGCTCTTACTGCACTCGTAGTTTTATACGTTCTTTCCTTCTTGTTAGGGACGGTATTGTTCGGCTTCGGAGATCCTTCACAGGCGTATGTCTTCAGCCAAGGTGGAGAAATGCAGTCTGCGGAAATATTCTCCCATACACTTAAGCAGTACTTATTAAGTTCTGTTAACCTGCTTATTATGGCAACGTTTGCCTTTATGATATCTGCTGTCTTCCGTAACAGTGCGCTGGCCATTGGTGTAGCAATCTTCTTGATGATGGCTGGAAATATGATTATTGTTTTCCTTGCAGACAAAGATTGGGCGAAGTATATTCTGTTTGCCAACACGGATTTGACGGTATATTTAGAGGGCACACCTATGTTGGAAGGTTTGACAGCAGGCTTTTCCATTGCTGTACTGGCCGTATATTACATCATATTCATCGTGCTCGCTTGGACATTCTTTACGAAGAGGGATGTTGCTGGAGCCTGATGATCAGGAGGAATGAATGTGAAGCGAACGGTTGAAATCGTATTGACGGTCATTGGTATGGTTCTTTTCGGAATCCCTCTGTTTGTCAGTACTGTGGTCATGGGTGGAATAGATGATCCCGGAGTAAGAGAAGGTGTGGAGAATTTCATAAATTCCTCCGAATTCCAAGCACAGCCTGGGGCCGAGGATTTTACGTCGGGGCAGCTGTTGACGATGTTCGAGTCACTTGGTCAATTTGTCCTGATTGCTTCCAGCGTCGGTCTGGCAGTGGGAATCCTTGCTCTGATCTTCCTTATCGGTAACAAGAAGCCGAAAGCGGCAGGGATCATGCTGATCGTTTCCGCGATCGTTCTGACATTAGCGACGTTGTTCCTTGGAATTTTCGGAGGCGCTGCTTATCTGGTAGCTGGAATCGTAGCTCTTGTCAGAAAGTCGAGGAAGCCTTTGGATGGTACAGTGACCTGAATAGAAACACCGCATGCATCAGCATGCGGTGTTTTTTTATGAACTAGTCCAAGGTGCGGTTTGTTTCGTCTACATCGGAGGCTTGTTTGTCGTACACGGTGCTGTTCTGTGGCTGCATCCCGCTTCCCCCGCAAATCTTGCACGTGTACCGCCATTCTTCATCATCCATAAGCAGACCTTCCCCGTTACAAGCGAGACAAAGTAGATCCCTTGCCATGAGCTTCCCCCTTTACCTTTTCTTATTAACCTGTTTCAAAGCAGGAATGTTATACAGAAAGGTTACAGAAAAAGTCAGATGGGGAATAGTTATGTCATTGGAGGGATGATAAATGGCAGATAATGACGAAAAAAACCGTAATCAATCGGAAGATATAGAAGAGAAGAAAAAGGACGAGCCGAGCAGGCAGTTCTATATCCCTTCGCAAATCGTTGACGGATTTGGTGAAAAAGGTAGGGATCACCTAAGTAAGCCTTTCCGGGCTCAATTCCTGTTAGCATTGACGGCAGGATCATTCATGACCTTCGGGGCTGTCTTTTCCATATTGCTTTCCGAAGGGGTGGAAACGAAAGGGCTGTTCCACCTGCTTGCTGGTCTCGGGTTTGCAGCCGGGTATTCGATGGTGTTTATATCCGGAGCCGTTTTGTTTACGGAAATCAACGTCCTTCTACCGTCTTATTTATTTAATAAGTCAGGGTTAATGAAAGGGAATATATATAAGTTCTGGGCATCCACCTACATTGGTAACCTGATCGGGGCTTTTTTGGTAGCCGTGCTGATCGAGTTGTCCGGATCCTTTTCTTCTACCTTCTATCCGGAATTGACTATGTACCTGGAGAATAAAATGAAGTTCATGGATCATGGTGTGCTGGGGTGGTTTCAGGTTCTCGTTTCCGGGATCCTGGCGAACTGGCTGATCGGGATGGCCGCATTTCTTACGACTGCTGCAAGGGATATAACAGGGAAGATTCTTGGAACTATGCTCCCTGTCGTCTTGTTCGTAGCCGGTAACTTCCAGCACAGCGCCGCGAATATGGGGTATTTCAGTATGGGTTTCCTCGTATCTGATAAATACACGTGGTACGAATATATTTTCTTCAATTTGGTACCCGCGAGTATCGGTAATTTAATTGGAGGAGCCATTTTAGTTTCTTTACTTTTCTCTTATGCGTACAAAGAGGACATTCAGACGGATCTTGGCAGAAAATAAGATGTGGTTCGAAACCACGGCAAAGAAACCGGCCTTCAGACCTTTCATAGGAAAGGAGAAGTCGGTTTCTTTCGCTTTTAATTCGCACTTTCCGTCTGCTTATTCGAATAACATGATTTCCGGATCCTTCTTATACGTGTGGACGAGCATCGCATGAAGCTGCCCTCTGTGATGGTACATATGAGCGATAATTTGCAGGAGCCATTCAAAACGGGTGTGGGATACTCCCCACCATGAAGTTGTTTCCGTGTATAGATGCTCCTCCGTATAATGCTCAAATTGAAATTTCAATTGGGAAAAATGTTCAAACAGCTTTTCCAGAATGTCCTCTTTTTTCTTAAGGGATATTGACTCATAGAACTGTTCCATCTCATCTTTGGACCGCTCTTCAATAATTGCTCCGTCTGCTGCTGGAATGACAGCGATATGTTCAAGAAGTTCTCCAATGGAATATTTCCCTTCCGTCGGACGAAGCTTGAGGTCATCCTCCGAGAGTTGGCCTACCATTTCTGATATGGAAGCGATCACGATCTCTAATTGGTGGAAAGCACTCTGGCAGTACATATTCATAGGAACACAACCTTATAAAGAATGTCATAGCTAATAATTCTTCAATTGCCCTTCAAAACCCTCTACGGACCAGAAAACTACAATTAATGACAAGAAAAGCTATTGACCTTGACGTGACGTCATATCATAAGCTTAAGAAGAGGTGATCACCTATGATGAAAATAAAAGAGGTAGCGGATCTGGCCGGATGCAGTGTGCGCACGCTGCATCATTACGATCACATCGGCTTGCTTTCTCCACGGACCATCGCTTCTAATGGATATCGACTTTATGGGGAGAGTGAAATAGCTAGGCTTCAACAAATTCTTTTCTTCCGTGAAATGGATCTTTCTTTAGTAAAGATTCAACAGATACTAGACGACCCCGAATTTGATGAGCGAAAGGCACTTGCTCATCACCGGTACATGTTAGTGGAGAAACGACACCGTTTGGATCGGATGATTGAATCTGTCGACCGCACGCTTGCCTCAATTCAAGGAGGAACGGTTATGGAGAATAAAGATCGTTTAGAGCCCTTTGACAGTCGTTTAATTGAGGAGAATCAAAAGAAATATGAGCAGGAAGTAAACAATCGCTGGGGAAACACAGCTGCGTACAAAGAATCGGCAAGGAAGACGAAATCCTATTCTGAAGAAGACTGGAAAAGGATGAAACAGGATATGGATGCCATCGACCGTCACTTGGTTTCTATCATGGATAAAGGTCCGGAAGATGCGGAGGTTCAAAAGTGGATCGGTAAGAAGCGGCAGCATATCACAGACTATTTCTATGAATGTACCTTGGAGATTTTCCGCGGTCTTGCCGACATGTATGTAAACGATGAGCGGTTCCGCTCCAATCTTGAGAAATGGAGAGAGGGGTACCCCGCATTTCTAAACGATGCTATCGTGCACTATTGTAATGTACAAAGAGGTTAAGGAAAGAGGTAAGTTCAGAAAAATAGGCTTCTGCGGATGCAGAGGTCTATTTTTATGCAGAAATGTAAGGATTTATACTATATGACAAGGAAGTAAAGTCGTTGTAATGTTTGCAATGATATTGTTGCTGTCCTGTTATTGGCTTTTCCGATACACATGTTAGAGTAGTACTTGTGATTTTAAACAGTGCCTAAACAAATCGTTTAGCAAGACTGTTTACCCAAGGAGGAAATAACAATTATGAAAAAAACAGTAGTATCTTTGGCGGCGGTCGCTTCGATTTCGGCAGTAACAGCAACTTCAGTAAGTGCAGAAGAGGTAACAGTAAATAAAGGAGACACGCTTTGGTCCATTTCCCAAGCGAATGGAGTCTCTGTTGAAGATATAAAAGCAGCAAACGGACTAACTTCTAACTTGATCTTCCCCGATCAGAACCTTTCTGTCGACGGACAAAGCAAATCTGCGGATGTCCACACAGTAAAACCAGGAGACACGCTTTTCAGCATTGGACAAGCTAATAATGTAAGTGTAAGTGATCTGAAAGCATGGAATGGTTTGGATTCTGCATTGATTTTCCCTGGAGATGAACTCAAGCTTCATAGTAATGGCGAAGCTGACGCAGCTCCTGAAGCTTCCCAACCTGTAGAGAAGGAACAACCGGAACAGGCTCCTGAACCTGCTGAAGCAGAGAAGCAGGAAGCGAAAGCAGAACCAACATCCAGTGAGCCTGCTCAAGAAGAAGCAGCGAAAACATTGACGATGGAAGCTACAGCGTACACTGCTTTCTGTGAAGGCTGCTCTGGTACAACAGCTACAGGTGTAGACTTGCGTGCTAATCCTGATCAGAAGGTTGTAGCCGTCGACCCTGATGTCATCCCATTAGGTTCTGAAGTCTATGTAGAAGGTTATGGTAAAGCAATCGCTGCCGATACTGGTGGTGCAATCCAAGGTAACCGTATTGATGTCTTCGTACCTGAACAATCAGATGCACTTGATTTCGGACGAAAAACAGTAGAAGTTAAAGTATTGAATTAATCATATAGATGCAGAGACGACACGTTTTACGTGTCGTCTTTTTTTATGTTTGATCATAAATACAGGCGGGAATATTTTGTGAAATACGCGAAAAGACCGGGATATATGTCGAAAAATGAGCTTATAGATGGTTCATTTATAAAAAAACATAAAAATAATAAAAATCTCTTGCTTTTACGATGTTTTACTAATATTATCAGGGGGAATCGAATTATAATCCCATAAAGAAAAGGAGGACACCACTATGACTCTGCTCTATTCAAAAGCTCGTGAGCTTTTCGACCAGGACTACAAAAACAGCCCGGAAGGTCAAACGCAGGAAAAGTCAAAAGGTCTGAAACGTACACGTAGTGGAAAGGTTCTATTGTCTTTCCGGAAGCAGAACAAACGGAAATAACATTAGAAGTGGTGTAGGTAGCTATGAGAAGAAACAAGAAAAGAATAAACATGGCAGACTTTCTTAAAAAAGTTGTCCCGTGGATCAGCGCTTCAACGACGGAATCCGTTCGTTAAGCGCTGATTTTTTATTACATAGGTTTAGTGCCGTCGTACAGAGGATATCGTGACGCTAAGGAGGAGATAGGGATGAACATTTTTTCTGAACAGGCGCTAGAAGGAACACATACTATTGTTACAGGTGCTACAGGCGGAATCGGCTTCGAAGCGGCGAAAGAAATTGTCCGTGCTGGAGGTCATGTGACGATTACTGGACGAAATGGTGGGAAACTGGACGAACGGAAAGAGTCTCTTGCC
>NZ_ANPF01000038.1:0-38315 GCF_000328325.1 Halobacillus sp. BAB-2008
GCACGTCGATTCCGTATTTAGACCGAAACGTCTCCGGGTCACGTGCGATTAAGTCTTCCGCATCGTCCACGTCTCCACTCAGTACATAAGGCAGGCCGCACTGACCGTAGGACGTTATTTCTCCTCTCTCAAACACGATGATTTCATGACCTTCACTATTGCGTACTATCTGCATCGCTGCACTCATCCCCGCAGCATCTCCTCCGATGATCAGTAACTTCATCTGCTTTCACCTCATCCTTATCTGCTTTCCTATTCTTTGCACCTATTGTTCCCACACGCGTCATCATCATGTTACACTATCTTTAATGTTTTTTTGTTCGACTTTTCCAACAACTAACCGAGGTGATACCTATGAAACAATTCCCGCAATCCAAAGCGTTAAAGCGTCTTCCTGACCAATTCTTCGCTACACTGATCGATAAACTGGCCGCATTTGAGAAAGAAGCGACCATGGAGGTCCTTAACTTGGGACAGGGAAACCCAGACCAGCCGACCCCGAATCATATCGTAGAATCGCTCCAGCAAGCTTCTGAAAATCCGGAATATCACAAATATCCACCCTTCCACGGTTTCGATTTCCTGAAAAACGCCGTCTCCGAGTACTATCAGCGGGAGTACGGGGTCGATATCGATCCAAAGACAGAGGTAGCCATCCTCCCTGCCAGTAAAACCGGCCTGGTGGAATTATGCCAATGTTTACTTGATCCGGGTGATATCGCGCTGGTTCCAGATCCCGGGTACCCGGATTATTGGTCAGGAATTGAAATGGTCGGCGCGGAAATGAAGTCCATGCCCCTTCTGGAAGAGAACGATTTTCTCCCGGATTACGACCAGATCGATGAAGAGAGCTTCCAAAAAGCGAAAATGATGTTCCTCAATTACCCTAATAACCCGACCGGTGCGATCGCCGATCGTGAATTTTTCGAACGGACCATTGCGGAAGCTGAGAAAAACGATGTCTGTGTCATCCACGACTTCGCCTACGGGGCGATTGGATTCGACGGAAAGAAACCTCTCAGCTTCATGGAAGTCGATGGTGCCAAGAACGTCGGAGTCGAAGTATATACCATGTCCAAAACCTATAACATGGCCGGGTGGCGTGTCGGGTTCGCTGTAGGCAATCCAAGTGTCATCGAAGCGCTTGAGCTGATTCAGGATCACTACTTCTGCAGCTTATTCGGTGCCTTACAGGAAGCATCCGCCACCGCTCTACTCAGCTCCCAGGCGTGCGTCCATGAACTGAGAGATACGTATGAAGAGCGACGTGACCTCCTCGTTACCGGTTTAAAAGAAGCTGGATACAACGTCATGCCGTGCAAAGGGTCTTTCTTCGTATGGCTCAAAGTCCCGGAAGGATACGACTCCCAATCTTTTGCAGATGCCCTTTTACAAAAAGTCGGGTTGTTCGTAGCTCCCGGGGTCGGATTCGGTACTCACGGGGAAGGATACGTACGGATCGGACTCAACAATTCCGAAGAGAAGCTTCAGGAATCTGTCCGCCGATTCGAGGAATTCCTTTCCTCCACGGAAGCATAAAAAAAGACGAGCGCTTATATGGAGCGCTCGTCTTTTTATTGTCGCTGCAGCGGCATCGAGCAGCATCGGAAAGACCCGCCGGATTTAATGATCTCTGAAAAATCGACCGGGACGACTTCAAAGCCTTCCGACTGCAGGACCCCGTTCAACCGATCGTTTTGAGGAAGACTGATTACTCGTCCTTCTCCGATGGAAAGCACATTCGGTCCCATATAGAACTGCTCTTTCTTTGTAACAGGTATCAGTCGAAAGCGTGACTTGATCTTCTCCAGTCCTTCTTTCGTGAATGCGGGAGGATAAATGATCGCTGTCTCAGGGCTTATGATATTAAAAACACAGTCCAGATGAAGGATGTCTTCCTGCAGGCAGAGCGGCTCCATGCGATAATCCGGAAGGCGGGCGGCCAGTTCACTCGCCCCTTCTTCGCTCGTCCTCCCGCTTATCCCCACCCAGATCGTATCCTCGTCGATGATGACGTCTCCGCCTTCAATAGAGGACGACAACGGCCTTTCTGCAGGGATACCTTCTTGTGTAAGCCACTTCGATAACGCTTCGGTTTCGCCTCTTCTTACGGCCTGTTTCATGGAGGCGATGAAAAGCCTGTCGTGAATGGTAAAGGCAATATCTCTTGTAAACACCTGCTCATTCAGCCGGTGTTCTGCTGGCATTTCCAACACTTCTACACCGAAGTCCTGCAGAACACGGACAAACGCTTCATGCTGCTTTAAAGCAATGCTGGTATCGATACCAACGTCACCATAGTGCTTCTGCGTTTCGTTAATGACCTCTCCAATTTTCATATAAGCCGGTTTGCAAACAAGTACTTTCTTAAGTGTCGCATATTCCGTCCTGCAGCCCACTTTTTCACTTTCCGTCACACCTTCCATCTTGCCCACCCTCCAATTTCTACTTATGCTCAACCATTCCCTTATCTTTCTTACGTTAACCAATTATTCGACAAAACATGTTTGAAATCCTTTGAGGAACGTTGCCCAACCCTTTTTCATAACTTGTGGAGGAAGCGATGATTCTTTCGCTGGAACAATCCTTGAAGGAGGGGACGGACATGAATCATTTCAAGAATGACCTGCAGAACTTGAACGTCGGGGAATACCGTGCTCAACCATTAACACCAAACGATCAGGCAAATGTGTACGGCAACGACGCCCGCTTGTGTGTATTCGGTTGTTTCGGATGCTTTAACTGCTTCCGATGTGCTGGTTGTGGTGGTTGTGGCGGATGCGGAGGTTGTGCCGGTTGTGCAAGATGCGGCGGGTGCGGTGGATGCGCCCGTTGTGGCGGATGCGCAAGATGCGGCCGTTAAGGAGATGAGATTGATCGACCCCTGCTGTGTTCGGTGCAGGGGTTTTTTCTATTCATAAGAGACAAACAGCTCTACATAGAATCAAAATGGAGTATGGTTTACGGACGAGGAGGAGGAGAATGACTCAATTAGCACCGTCGATGCGGCCGAAACTGAAAAAAGGGACCTTTTATATGCCGGAATCCGAAGACATTATGTATTTCCGTAACAATAATGGATCATTTCGTATGGAAGGGGTAAGCATCACGACCTGGATCGATAAACTGGTTCCCATGTACACGGGGGAACACACCCTGAAGAGCCTGATGGAAGGCCTTCCTGAGGCGTATGCACAGCGAATCCACGACATCACCTCCACCCTTTTCCACAATGGGTTTCTACGGGACACGGCATCGGACAAATCTCACCATCTGCCTGTTCACGCAGCAAAAAAATTCGGCTCACAGCTGGAGTATTTGGAGACTCGTGCAGATTCCCCGGGATGGCACATGGAACAATGGCGAAGGAAGCGCGTACTTATCCTTGCAGAGGGGCGCAAAGCCACTACCCTTACTACCGCCCTGCTGCAATCCGGATTGACGTCCATCCATGTCCATATGACCGAAAAGAATCAGAAGGAGTTCTCGAAAATGAAAGAGCTCGGAACCAGGGAAGCAGCTAACGATCCGGACATAAACCTGCAGATTTCCTTCTCTCAAACGGGCAGCTGGAAAAAGTTCATCCATGACGTTGATGCCGTTTTGTTTGCCGGTGCTGCCCAAGAGCGCGAAAAATGCGAATCCATCTATAAGTTCTGTTGTGAACATGAAACTCCATTCTTTGCCTTGATTGATTTAGGAAGGAAAGCGATGGCCGGACCCGTCATCCACTCTGAAGACGGAGGATGGACATCGATTTGGAAACACCTCCCGGCGGATTGGGTCAGCGACAATTCCCCACCGTTCTCTGGCGTGACGGATGGACTCCTTGCCCATTCCCTGGTCTTTGAATGGTTCAAGCATGAAGCAGGCATTAACGAGCCTTATCATTCGAACTATTTCTATATCCTTGATAAAGAAACGCTGGAAGGTGACTGGCACTCCTGTAAGCCGCTCCCCCGTATGATGCACTCGAAAATCATGAGGAAAACGCCGACCACCAGGACAGAAACGAAAGATCTGCTTCTTTATTTTCAATCCTTAGCAGAATCCCCTCTTGGGATCTTTCATTATTGGGAGGAAGGGGACGCAGAGCAGCTTCCTTTATCGCGCTGTACCATTCAGGTGAAAAGTGCCGGCAGCGATTTCCCCGCCCTTCTTCCAGCGGTGAATGTCGCAGCCTTAACCCATGAAGAGGCAAGGTGTGAGGCGGGGCTTGCAGGAATTGAACGGTATCTCCACTCCATGCAGTCTCAAGGAGAGCAGATGTCGATCGGAGCGGGCGGCTCGATACACGAAGCATCCCTGCGCGCTGTGCATTACTGGCTTCAGAAGCAGACGTTCCGTAAACGAGGAGAATACTTGGTTTTCGACGATGTAAGCGATCCGGAATGTCGTTACTACTTGAGAGCTTTACAAATGGTCCGTCCGGAAATGGAATGGATATTGAGTGAAAGCGAAGCCGGTTTTCCTGTCATTTGGCAGAAATCCAAAAGAGGTGCCTGGCATGGGTGCAGCGGCGCAAACCTGACACTGGCCATACGGGAAGCGGGCAAACTCGCCTTGTGCGAAGACATACGTCCCCCTAAGGGTACTTACGAACAAATAACCGCTGCATCAACCATTTCCGTAAATATTCCGTCTATCCATGAAGAGAAAGTTTTAATTGATCAAGTAAACCAAAGCTTGGAGAAGAACGGAAAAAAACTGGAATTCGTAGAAGTCCATGCTTCTCCGTTTACCGAAGACGGAGTCGTAGCCGTCTGCGGCGTTGTAGAGAAGGAGGAGAAGACATGACTCCATCGGTTACCCTTATTGGAAATGGAAGGTTGGCGGGGTGTATTCAGGAAGAATGGAACCTTCCGAATGATCTTCTGTATATGTCTTCCTGGCAGGAGAATTGGACACAGGAAACAGACTTATTGATTCTTGCGGATGACCACTGGAATCCAAGACTGCATCTTCAGGCAGAGAAAGCCGCAAGAGAAAACCACATTCCATGGGTGCGTTCCTTTTTTTCCTTCGGAGAAGGTATAATCGGTCCATTCGTTCAGCCGGAGAGAAAAGGATGCTCTCAATGTGCCGATTACCGCCGGCGTATGGCTTCTAATCATCGAAGAGACCTCTCTTCTATACAGCATTTTCTTGTTGAAACGGGAAGAACTACCGAAGAATGCCCGGATCCGTTCCGTATCAGGAGCATGGCCATTATGCTGATAGAAGAGGTTAGAGCATGGGCGGAAGACAGACCGTTACGCACCACAGACCATATTGCCTTGTTTTCCACCCAAACAATGAAGCGTTCTTTGCATTATGTTCTTCCGGATTCGAATTGCTTCGTCTGCGGCACGGTTCCGGTTGACGACAGGGAGACTGCAAAAATCGACATACAATCAAACAGAAAAATATCGAGCACCACCTTTCGGACGAAGACGATGGAAGAACTCAGCCGATCCCTTTCAAATGATTACCTGGATACTCAGACCGGCTTACTTAACAGTAGAATGATAGAGCTTGACACACCGTTTTCCGATGTCATCGTCAACCTGCCTCTTCCACACGCAGATGAAGGGTCGGCAGGAAGAACCAATTCCTTTCAAATGAGTGAGAATACAGCGATTCTTGAGGGACTGGAACGATTCTGCGGAACAGATCCAAAAGGAAAAAGAACGACGGTTTACGATTGCTTTCAGAACCTTCCTTCCGCAGTCCATCCATTTTCATTAGGGGTGCACGCCGCAGAAGATTATGAAACAGAAAACCACCCGTTCACTCCTTTCGATCCTGAACGGAAAACGAACTGGGTATGGGGGTATTCCTTCCTTCGCAAGGAGCCCGTATTGGTTCCGGAAAGGCTCGCCTATTACAGCACCGGCTGCGGAGATGGATTTGTCTTTGAAACATCCAACGGCTGCGCGATCGGGGGAAGCAGAGAGGAAGCGATTTTTTACGGAATCATGGAAGTACTGGAGAGAGATTCTTTCCTCCTCTCCTGGTATGCCAGGCTTCCACTTAAGAGGATAGATCCCTCCACTATACCTGATCAGGAATTACAATGGATGCTGCTGCGATTAGAAGAGATTTCGGGTTATGATCTCCACCTCTATGACGCAACGATGGAGCATGGAATTCCGAGTGTATTTACAATCATTAAGAATCGAAATCAAAAGGAGGAGCGACTGAATCTCCTATGTGCCGGCGGTGCACACCTTGATCCGATCAAAGCCATTAAAGGGGCATTGTTTGAAAGTGCAGGAATGATCGAACCGTTGAACAAAATATTCCGCCGGAATAAAGCATCCTATATGCCGATGCTCCATGATGATGCATTGGTTAGAAGTATGGATGACCACGGCATGCTTTATGGGTTGAAAGAAGCAGAAAAACGGCTGGATTTTCTGCTCCAGCAAAAATTTCCAGGTCATACATTCAGCGAATGTTACTCCCCTCCGCCCCGCCGGGAGGACTTGAAAGAGGACCTGATGGATGTCCTGCAACGTCTGCACCTTAACGATTTAGATGTCATCGTTGTGGATCAAACAACGGAAGAAATACGAAAAAACGGGCTTCATTGTGTAAAAGTAATCATACCAGGGGCGCTCCCAATGACATTCGGCCATCACCTCAGAAGAATCACTGGTTTGAAACGAGTATTAGAAGTACCGAAAGCCTTGGGATACAAAGAAAGAAAATTAAGATTGGAGGAACTGAATCCTCATCCACATCCATTTCCTTAGCAATCGACAGGAGGAGCTTCTATGCACCCCGAGTCCTTTCTGTACCGTCTCCATTTTCAAAGCCAGGCGGTCATCCCTTCCGACTGGGAGGTAGATTGGGAAGATGCCCCCCTTCCCTACAAACTGTATAAAGAACTGCCATCCTTCTTACTGGATCACCATATCCCTTTGAACCCAAGCCCTCTAGGCAGAAGGAAATTAGAAGGGGCGGAATGGATCGGCCATTTTCTTTGGTTCGCATATGGACTCACCCAGTTTGCCCACACGGCGACGCCGGCAGACTCGGAGGAGAAGACATCTACATCCTTCCCTTCGCTTCGCCGCTTCGCACCTTCAGGAGGAGGACTGTATCCGAGCGAGCTGTATCTTTATGTAAAAGAGACGCCTTTTGCACAAGGCGTCTACCATTATGATGCCGCCCATCATCGTCTCGTATTAATAAGAGAAGGAAACTTCGATGACTATATAACGAAAACCCTTGGACTTCGTCTGGATGTTTCTTCATGCAAAGCCGTATGTTTCATCACAACGGTATATTGGAAGAATTTCTTTAAATACCATAACTTCTCATTCCGGCTGCAAGGCTTGGATGCGGGGGCAGTAATCAGCCAGACAGAGGAAACAGCACGTCAATTCGGCTTGCATTCACATGTCCATCTTTCGTTCCTTCATAAGGCAGCTGATCACCTGCTCGGCCTCAATCGTCTGGAAGAAACGACGCTGGGCATCCTGGCGTTATCGGAACAAGAGATACCTGCTGCAACTGGGAAGGAAGAGCTTACAGGTGCATCTCTAATCGAGGAAATCCCAGCGGTGCAGACAACGTGTTACCAACGGTCGAAACATATAAAACCACACCAGGATATCCTCCAGCTCCATGAAGCAGCCGTTCTATCTTCCTCTTCCCTCTTCCGTACCAATGCATCCGTACCGCAGCAAGAAAAATATGGTAAAGACATTTATCCACTCTCTGAGTCGCGCGCCACCACCTCTTCCTTCAGAGATGCATGTATGAACCGCTGCTCGCCCGAAGGGGACTTTATAGATAGATCAATGGATGCCGGGAAAATAGCGGCCCTTTTGAAACAGTCCACTCTTCCGGATGTATCATCCATTTCCATCTATTTATGTATAAATGGTACTGACAGAATAGATGCAGGAGCATACGAATACGACCCTGCCTCCCACTCTCTTCTAACCATAGAAAAAGGCGATTTCCGCCAGATGCTGCAGTCCGGGATGACCATGCATAACGTCCCGCTTCACCATACGCCTTTATGCATTCATGTGGCAGGAGCAAGGAATGTAGACGCAGGCGGTTATCGGATGCAGTTGATTCATGCCGGAAGGGTGATGCAGCGAATATTACTGGCAGCGAGCGCTTTAGGAATGAACGGACACCCCCTGCTTGGATTTCACGTTCCCATTCCCGACTCGATTTATCAATTAGACATCCGGAAACAGACGACACTCATCCAGATTCCGATCGGTTACCATACCCCGAAAAGCAGACTGTCCGGTGTTCTCCATGCCTAAAAAACCCTGCGTCTTTGTCGGACGCAGGGTCTCCTTATTAAAATGGGTACTCACGGTATCCATTCATAACACCAATCCATTTGACAGTCGTAAATTTATCCAATGCCCACTCGCCATTAAAACGGCCGAGCCCGGATTCTTTTTCTCCGCCAAAGGCGACATGAGCTTCATCGTTCACTGATTGATCATTAATGTGAATCATACCGGTTTCAATTTGCTTGGCAACCTCCACTCCTCTGTGGATATCTGTCGTAAAGACGGAGCCGCTGAGACCATAGGGAGAACCGTTGGCTATTTCAATCGCTTCTTCTTCGGAAGACGCCTTAATTACTGCTCCCACTGCTCCAAACACCTCATTTTGAGCAATCGGCATATCATTGGTCACTCCAGTAAGGATAGTTGGGTGAAAAACATTCCCTTCCGCTTTTCCGCCTGTAAGGATTTCCGCTCCTTGCTCCACACTCGCGTTCATATCTTTCTGAATGCGTTCTACCGCATCTCTGTTAATTAAGGGACCGACCACTGTATCTTTTTCTCCCGGGTCGCCTACCTTCAGGCTTTCCACCTTTTGCTTAAACTTTTCAACGAATTCATCATGGACACGTTCATGAACAATGATCCGGTTTAACGACATACAGATCTGACCCTGATGCAGGAACTTCCCGAATGTCGCCGCCTGAACCGCACGATCGATATCCGCATCCTCTAATATGATCATTGCATTGTTACCACCGAGTTCCAACGCCGTATCTTTAATATGCTTTCCAGCCAATTCACCTATGTGGCTCCCTACCTCTGTCGAACCAGTGAAGGAAATTAATTTTGCATAAGGGTGTGTTACAAACGCATCCCCGATTTCCGATCCGCGCCCTACTACGACATTGATCACTCCTTCAGGGAATCCCGCTTCTTCAAAGAGGTCGGCAATCAAGAGCCCCGATGTCGCCGGCGCGTCAGAGGCCGGTTTAACGACGACTGTGTTTCCCGTAGCAAGTGCCGGCGCAATTGAACGAACAGCTAAATGAAGCGGGAAATTCCATGGACCAATGACACCGATCACACCTTTAGGCGAACGGTATATCCTATTCTCTTTCCCCGGAGTATTAGACGGAAGGATCTGTCCAGCCATACGGTTGGGGAACGTAGCCGATTCCCTGATAATTCCTACAGTCGCTTGAAATTCCACCTCGGCTTTAACCATCGTACTTCCCGATTCTTTGACGAGCCAGTCGACTATTTCACCTTTTCTATCTTGAACGACCTCCAGCAGGCGGTCGAAATAGCCCTGCTTTTCCCTTGGGGTTGTGTTCATCCAGTACTTCTGAGCTTGATAGGCAGCTTCATATGCTTCGTTCAAGTCTTCCTCATTTGCTGAGGGGATAGAAGCGATCGACTGTTCTGTGTAAGGATTAATATTTTCGACAAATTTATCGCTGGACCCATTCTTCCAGCGTCCGTTTATAAACTGTTTCGTAAATGTTTTAGGGCTCATTCCATTCACACTCCATTTCAAGATTTCCACAGGAGTATGATACCCTCGCATCAGATTATCCAAACGGCAGCCAACGTCTCAGCCACCTGCTGTCTGCTTTATCATATCGACATGCGGGATTCCATCCTCCAAATACACGTCGGATATTTCCTCAAAGCCGAAGGATCCATAGAAATGGCGCAGATGTTCCTGACCATGAAGAAAGATCCTTCCAACTTTCCATTCTTCCTCCAACACACGAACCGCTTCCGTCATCAGCGCCCTCGCATAGCCTTTCCCCCGATGGTCCTCTGTCACCAGGACACGACCAATCGTGTAATGGCCATCCACATTTTCCGGAGAAATAATCCGGCAGTATGCCGCTATCTCCCCATCCACCTCCAGCCACAGATGCAGAGAATCTTGATCTCTGCCGTCGACTTCCGGATAAGGGCATTCCTGCTCCACGACAAATACAGCCACCCGTGTCATTAAGATCCGGTATAATTCCTCTTTGCTAAGCTCATCAAATGATTTCCTGACCCATCTCATCTTCATCCCATCCTCACCTTTTTTCCTTTACTATATCGAAGCGGACTTTCCGATACAAAGAATTTTTTACAATTTCTTTCCGAATCGTTTTATCTGAATAATTTCAGGGAACCCGGCAATGGAAAAGGAATTAGGAGGATTGGTTATGTTCAGCAACATGCTTCCCATATCATTGAAAAAATATCTTCAGATGCCAAAGAGGCAGAGGAAGCACGAGGTGCAGATGGCTATATGGTATATGCCGTTCATCTATATCATTATGTCCCTCGTGGTCGTCGGGATCACCCTGACGCTTGACCTCGTCGTAGAAGTCAATCAATATACTCAAAACATATTTCAGATCAACGCTGAAGTTACCCGCATGCTTGTCAGTACGCTGATCGGGGGCATGCTGACGTTAAGCGCATTCACATTGAACTCCCTGCTTGTCGTCCTCACGACATTCAGCGGCCAGTTTTCACCAAGGATGCTTCTAAACTTCGTTTCGGATAAACGGACACAACATGCTCTCGGGATCTTCAACGGCAACTTCGTCTATGTATTGATTACCTTCTTATTTATCGGAAATGCCCAACGTGAATTCTTCGTAGCCGTACCGATTATTACCGTCCTGCTCACCTTTATATCTGCCGTCACATTCGTGTATTTCATCAACCATGCCACGACATGGATGCAGGTCCACAACATTACAAGCACCATGAAAAAAACGTCAGAAACAATGATTAACCAAACGCTGCATAGAGACCTTGAACCATACCGTAAAAAGAACCCGGAAGACTTGTTGGAAGCATACCAGGATGATGCCCGTCAGATTAAATCACCCGTATCCGGCTACATACAGCTGGTGGATTATCGGGAAATGATTGAACAGGCGAGAAAAGACAACATTATCGTCCATCTTCACGCTCAAGTCGGCGACTATGTATTGAAAGGGAATACACTCTTCAGCTACTGGGGGCCCGGCGCAGCGGGCAACGATTATAAAGAATATTGTTCTATGGTACATATCGGTCATAAGGAGACGGAATTGCAGGACATTCAGATGGGGATGCATAAACTGGCGGAAGTAGCGATTAAAGCACTGGGAAATGACGATCCCAAAACAGCGACCAACACGATCCATCAAATGGCCGATCTCATGCTTACCGTGGAGGACTACATCACCTTCACCCCTTATTTAATGGACCAAGAGGAACAGACGAGAGTAGTGCTTCTGTCTGAGTCGTTCGAATCCTATATTTACAGGGGATTCGGATTTATACGACATTATGCGCGCAGCAACCACCTTATCATTACGGAGTTGATCAGAGGTCTTGGGATGGTGGCAGAATCCATCGACGAATCTAAGCACCAGATGCTGTGGAAGTTCGCCTGCGATACGCTTGACCATATCGAAGAAGAAGTCATTTATACGCTTGATAAGACTTTTCTGCTGCAGGCGATGAACCACTTAGCAGAACTTACAAATAATACATTGGACTATTTCGCTATCGAACGCCGCTTTTACGACGAACTTCCAACTTCTTAAATCCGGAAAAAATAAAAAAGGAAACCCCGGACTGTAACAAGTCGAGGTTTCCTTTTTTGTATCCTTTTACAAATCAAGCGTTGCAGGCGTATCTTCCCCTTCGTTCATTAGACGAATGCTTTCCGGCATAATTTCAAGGACAATATAGTTCGGATCATCCTTCCCATCAAACCAACGGTTCATGCGCTCCGACCACAACTCTTCTTTAATTTCCTGGTCTTCACGGATTTTCGCCTGTCCTTCCACTTCCAAGTACGTATCCCCGTATCCTTCGCCTTCATAGCCGATCAGAATATGGACATTCGGATTCGCTTCAATTTCATCCGCTTTATGTGTGTCGCTGTTCGTAGGAGTATAGAATGTGAATTGTTCATCATTCCAGAATGTCATGTAACGGGTATGAGGTTTGTCATTCTTTACGGTAGCCAACGTACCGATTTTATGTTGTTCCATAATCTGCTTAATCTGGCTCTTTAATTCATCTTGTGTCAATGCAAACAAGCTCCCTTCTCCATATATGCTGCTCTGTCTTTCATACATTTCCAGTTTTCCCCGATAAACGAGAGCTAAACACAAAAATATGCCGCCGGTCATGACACAGCTCTTTAAGGGCAAGCTAAGAAGACCCGTTTCTGCACATGGATGCGCAAATTTGCATAAAATCGTTTTATCCAAAGCCTTCCTTGTTTTACACTGAAGGAAAGACAGGATTCGGGAGGAACAACCATGACTTTACAAATAAAAAATTGGAAATGGCTTTATATTGCATTGGGTTCTATATTTGTAGGGCTGCTCATCCTGATGATCAATTCAAAATCGAGCAGCTCGGAACCGTACCCGCGCGAAGAAGTAACACCGACCTTATTCATTCACGGGTTCAAAGGGGGGCCGAGGAGCTTCCAGACCATGATGGACCGGATGCAGTCCATGAATTGGGGAAAAAAAAGGATGACGGTCTATGTAGCGAACGATGGTACCCTCTCCATCCAGGGAAGCTTCCCCCAGACAAAGAACCCGTTCGTGCAGATATTGTTCGAAGATAATCGCGCCAGTATTTCCAATCAAACAAAATGGGTCGAAAACGTGATGATCCAGCTTCACTCCCGCTACAATGTTCAACAAGTAAATATTATCGGACATTCCATGGGCGGGTTAGCGTCAATCAATTATTTACTGAACGAACCTGCGGACGGCGTACCTGCCGTTAAGAAAGTTGCTGCTATCGCCAGTCCATTTAAAGGCATTCGGAAAGATTCCTATTTTGAATCCAATTACGGGGCCGCAACCGTGGATTTGAGACCAGACTCTGATGCTCTCCAGGATATGGTTAAGAATAAGGATCATTTCTCAGATAATGTAGACGTCCTTGCGGTGGCCGGAATCATCAACAAGGAGGCCCCGGAGCAGGAGCACTGGGATGGTCTTGTCCACGCCTCAAGCGTCCACGGACTGGAAGACATCGTTCCATTCGGCCGTTACTACGAAGAAAGAATTTACCAGCCTCAGGCAACCCACTCCGGCCTCCATGAGCTTGCGGAAGTCGACAGAATAGTGGCTGAATTCTTGTGGGAAACAGCACCCATGCGTTCGACAAGCGGTGAGCATCCTTAATCCAACAAAAAAAGTCCGGAGTTTGCTCCAATGCGCCTTGATGCATTGGTAAGCAACTCCGGATTGTTTTATTCTTTTTCGAAAATAAATACCCACATGAATGTAAGTGCCTGCTTTAATTCTTCTTCAAGCCCAGCCAAGAGACTGTCCTCGACACCACGCTTGTAAACCCCTTGTCCAGCTATTGATCTCCAACCTGTCTCTTCTGCCATCTTCTTCAATTCCCACGGCATCATCGTATTGCATATGACTTGTTCCCCGAACAAGCGGCGATAGCTGTTGGTCCTCGGCATTGCCGTCGGACCAAGCAGTGCGATACAAAGTCTTCCCCCAAGCTTCAGTATCCGCTTCATCTCATTAAGCCCCTGTGAAGGAATCTCCGTCCATTCCAATGAATTGACCGCCATGGCACTATCAAACGAATCATCTTCGAAAGGTAGAGCAGTTAGATCCCCTTGGACGAAGGTAAGTCCTTGTTCCCTGACTCTGGCATTCGCCTTATCAATCATGTCTTTCGACAAATCAACCCCTGTGACCTCATATCCTTCCTGCCAAAGCCGGAAAGATCCATAGCCGTCTCCACAGCCGAGGTCGGCTACTTTTCCTTTCGGGATATGATTCTCAAGAAAGGGAAGGATCGTACTTCGACTTCCTTCGTCCCACATTTCCTTGCTTTTTGAACTCCACATCCCGGCACGGTCGTCCCACTGCCTTTCTGCTTCTTTATGCCAATTGAACTTGACCATTTCCTCACTCGCCTTTCCGCTTCTTTTATATATGCTTCTTATAAAATTATACCTTACACCAATGCGCTGTGTCTGGGTTTTGATGCTTGGAGGTATTTGTTGTAGAATGGAAAAGGCTTGAATGTTATTTCGTTGTCCGTTATGATAGAAACACAAGATAAGCTAATAAAATTAATCTGAACAACTACATATAGTATTTGCGAACAGAAGATGCCACAAGGCTTAATAGGGAATCCGGTAACCAATCCGGAGCTGCCCCCGCAACTGTACGCATCCGCGAAATGGAAGATTCCACTGTGCCGCGCACGGGAAGGACCAGAGTAAGATCGGATGCCAGCCAGGAGACCTATCTTCGTTCGGCAGAGTTTCAACTTCTTCGGGGATTGAGAAGATGAAGCGATGGAACGAGGACTTTTTTGTGTCTCGCATCGTTTCATGGTTTCATCCACTCCCTTTCCCGGAGTGGATTTTTTATTTTATATGTAGATATCAGATCAAGGAGTGAAACCATGAGCGTATCAGCAATTAAAGACCAATGGAAAGAAAGATTAGAAGCTTGGAAAACCGAGTTCCCTATGCTTGATCTGGATCGCATCATCCATAAAATTCCTAACTTAGGTTTTGAACATATGACGGAACAGGACCAGCGCCACGCTCTTATTCTCGAGTGTCTGGCTGAGGTCGATGAAATGGAACCGGATTGGACATTTGCAGCCAGCAGAATGCTGCTTGAGCAGATGTATGAGGAAGCTTCCAGTAACCGCGGAACAAACAAGGAATATGAAGATTTTCATGGTCTAATCTGCACGTTGATTAAGAAAGGCATCTATTCCGAGAAGCTGCTTACATATTACTCAGAGGAAGATATATACCAATTAGAAGAAGCACTCGCCCCTGAACGTGACCATCAATTCACCTACATTGGTTTGAAGACATTGAGTGACAGATATATTGCAAGAAGTAAAGAGAAAGAAGTTTATGAACTTCCTCAAGAGCGCTTTATGATCATTGCAATGGTCTTAATGTCACAAGAAGAAGCACCAAAACGGTTGGCACTCGTAAAAGAAGCCTACTGGGCTTTGAGTCATTTATACATGACTGTAGCCACCCCGACTTTAGCAAATGCGGGGAAACGTTATGGTCAGCTGAGCTCCTGCTTCATCGATACGGTAGATGACAGCCTTCAGGGCATCTACGACAGCAACACAGACATCGCCAATCTCAGTAAGCACGGAGGAGGAATCGGAGTCTATCTCGGCAAAATCCGCAGCCGCGGCAGTGATATCCGTGGATTTAAAGGGGTTTCCTCCGGCGTCCTTCCTTGGATGAAGCAGTTAAACAATACAGCCGTGAGCGTCGATCAGCTCGGACAGCGTCAAGGTGCCGTCGCTGTATATCTTGACATATGGCATAAAGACATTTTCCCGTTTCTTGACAGCCGATTGAACAACGGAGATGAACGGCAGCGGACGCACGACCTGTTCACAGGCGTATCCATTCCGGACATCTTCATGGAAGCAGTGGAGAATCGGGAAGACTGGTACTTGTTTGACCCTCACGAAGTACGCAAAGTCATGGGATTTTCGCTGGAAGATTATTTCGATGAAAAACGCGGCGAAGGCTCTTTCAGAGATAAATACCAGGCATGTGTAGAGAACCCGGAGCTTTCCAAAGAAACTGTGCCCGCCATTGAAATTATGAAACGGATCATGGTTGGACAGTTGGAGACTGGAACACCATACATGTTCTATCGGGACGAAGTAAACCGGATGAATCCAAACAACCATGCCGGCATGATTTATTGCAGTAATCTGTGTACAGAAATAGCACAGAATCAAAGACCTACCACTCAATCCGAACAATACGTGGAAGACGGGAAGATCATTACCGTCCATAATCCTGGTGATTTCGTCGTGTGTAACCTTTCCAGCATCAATCTGGGCCGTGCGGTTCCAGCCGGTGTGCTTCCACGTTTGATTGCAATCCAAGTACGTATGCTCGACAACGTAATTGAACAAAACACCATTCCTGTACTACAGGCGCAATTGACCAATCATAAATATCGCGGCGTAGGTCTAGGAACCTTCGGCTGGGCCCACCTGCTTGCAAAGAAGAAGATTGCCTGGGAATCAGAAGAAGCACTCGCCTATACAGAGGAAGTGTACGAAGCGGTTGCTTATCACGCGATAGAAGCAAGCAGTGAGCTGGCTCAAGAAAAAGGAAGCTATCCTCTATTTGAAGGTTCTGACTGGCAGACCGGGGAATTTTTTGTTAAACGATCGTTTGACCAAGACCGCACATGGAACTGGAATGAGCTGAGAAATAAAGTAGCGGCACAAGGAATGCGGAACGGGTACCTGCTCGCTGTCGCTCCAAACTCCAGCACTTCCCTGATAGCAGGAAGCACAGCAAGCATCGATCCGATTTTCAAAAAGTTCTACTCAGAAGAGAAGAAAGACTACAAGATTCCAGTAACCGCACCAGAGCTCGATCACACGACTTACGGGTATTATAAATCCGCTTACGATATTGATCAGCATACTAGCATCAAGCAGAACAGTATCCGCCAGCGATTCATCGATCAGGCCATTTCCTTCAATATGTATGTAAGAAATACCATTCAGGCGAAAGAACTCCTCTCCCTGCATTTGGATGCATGGCGAAGCGGGATGAAGACGACATATTATACAAGATCGACTTCCAGTCAAGGCGAATACGACGACTGTGAATACTGTTCATCATAATAAGGAGGGACACCTATCATGCGCACAATAAACAAAAGAAAACTGGTGGATCATGAATCTCCCAATGCTTCAACAGGTATTGTTAACGGCAGAAGCTCGAACGTATTGAACTGGGATGATACCCGTTACGCCTGGGCTTACCCTATGTATAAGAACATGCTTTCGAACTTCTGGATACCAAACGAAATCAATATGAGCAATGATCTAAAGCAGTGGCCCGAACTTACGGAACAAGAACAGGCTTCCTTCAAGAAAATCATCGGTCTCCTTGCTTTTCTTGATTCTATCCAAACCGATTACTCAGGTAAAATAGCCGACTACCTTACAGATTCCAGCCTGTCTGCACTCATGCAGGTCCTGGCCTTTCAGGAAGTCGTTCATAACCAATCTTATTCCTATGTCCTGTCCACTCTTGTCGATCAAAGGGAACAGGAAAATATATTCGAATACTGGAAACATGACGAAGTTCTCTTAGAGCGGAATCAGTTCATCACGGATGGATATCAAACTTTCGATGAGGACCCTTCTGTTGATACCTTCTTACGTTCCATCGTTTATGATGTCGTATTAGAAGGACTATTCTTCTATGCCGGTTTCGCGTTCTTCTACAACCTGGCACGAAATAATAAAATGGTTTCTACAAGTACGATGATCAATTATATCAACAGGGACGAACAGATCCACGTCAACCTGTTTGCAAGAATATTTAAGGAAACACTGAACGAGAATGAAGAACTGGATAAGGAAGAATACCACCGCTTCGTCACGGAGACCTTCAAAGAAGCTTCCGAGTTGGAAATCAAATGGGCCCATCATATCATCGGTGACAGGTTCCCCGGCATTCCGATCCATGATTTAGAGGATTATATCCGTTTCATGGCCAACAAACGGTGTCAACAGCTCGGAGCAGAGAAACCTTTCCCTTCCTATAAGAAAAACCCATTGAAATGGATTCGCGCTTATCAGGAAGTAGATGAAGGAAAATCCGATTTCTTTGAGCAGAAGTCCAGACAATACACGAAAGTTTCCGATACGAACGGATTCGATGACTTATAAAGCTGACCGGGCCTTGTGCCCGGTTTTTTTATGTTAACTTTTCTTACATAACACTAAAAAACGCTCTTGATTTTTCAGAATATTTCATTTATAGTTATATTTATTCATTACCTTAAGTGTTAGGAAACCTAACATGATTCTAAAGGAGGACACTATTCATGAAGAAAGTAGAGGCGATCATTCGGCCGGAAGCGTTCCAGACACTACGCCACAACCTCGACGAACTAGGGGTGAAAGGACTGACAGTCTCAGAGGTGGCAGGGTGCGGACAACAGAAAGGCCAGGAAGGAATTTTCCGCGGCAACCGCTTTGAAATCAAGCTCTACCCGAAAGTGAAAGTGGAAATGGTTGTGGAAAATCATGAATTAGGTGCCATCATAGACGCAATCATGGAGTGCTGCGCAACAAACGAAGTCGGCGATGGGAAAGTGTTCGTTTCTACCATCGATGAAGTATTTCGAATCCGGACAGGAGAAACCGGAAAAGAAGCACTGGTCTAAAACCATTTTAGAAAGGAAGAAGATTATGAAAAAAATTATTCCTATATTCTTTATCGCACTCCTGGGCTTCCCTGTCGTCGCAAGTGCAGAAACGGCAGTCACAGCTGACTCTGTCCTGCAGTCCCTCGACATGGCCTGGATTATGATCGCAGCATTTCTTGTATTCTTCATGCATGCAGGATTCGCCATGGTGGAGTCGGGGTTCACACGCTCTAAAAACGCACTGAATATTCTCATGAAGAACTTCATGACAATGTCCATCGCAGCCGTCCTCTACTTTATCGTCGGTTACGGAATCATGTTCGGAACTTCAGGTGGCGGCATCATAGGTACAGACGGATTTCTCCTCAGCGGACAAGAAGATCAAATCGGATTCTTCGTTTTCCAAGCTGTTTTCGCAGCCACGTGTGCCACCATTATTTCCGGCGCCGTTGCTGAACGCATGAAACTAGGCTCTTATCTTATACTTACCCTTTTCATGACAGGTTTGATTTACCCGGTTGTAGGACACTGGATTTGGGGCGGCGGATGGATTTCCGAGCTCGGTTTCGTAGACTTCGCCGGTTCTACCGTGGTACACATGACCGGCGCTGTAGGAGCACTTGTTACCGTCCTGTTCCTGGGGCCTCGACTCGGCAAATACAGTGGAAAGACAGTGAACGTCATCCCTGGTCATAACATTCCATTAGGAGCACTTGGTGTATTCATTCTTTGGTTCGGCTGGTTCGGATTTAACGGAGGGAGCACACTTGCTGCCGACCCTTCCCTCGTACCTTCCGTCATCGCAACCACCCTGCTGTCAGCTTCTGCAGGTATCATCGGATCGGCCTTCTATTCTTACGCGAAATTTAAGCGTATCGATGCATCCTTAACTCTGAACGGAGCACTGGCAGGTCTTGTAGGTATCACAGCAGGGGCAGCCAACGTTTCCTTAATCGGTTCTGTTATCATCGGTTTAATCGCAGGCGTCATCCTTGTTGAATCTGTTCAATTCCTTGACCGCGTCGTTCGTGTGGATGATCCTGTAGGAGCCATCGCCGTTCACGGTATCTGCGGGATTTGGGGAACACTCGCTGTAGGCTTCTTCTCTATTGAAGGGGGATTGTTCTACGGGGACGGCTTCCGTTTACTGGGTATCCAAGCCGTAGGAATCCTCGCGGTAATTGCATGGACAGTTGTCGCAACCGGCATCGTTGTTTTCCTTATCAAGAGCACAATCGGCATTCGCGTCTCCCGGCAAGAAGAGATTTCCGGGCTTGATTTTGCCGAACATGGGTCTTCCGCTTACGAATCCAGCAGAGGAATCTTTAACGAAAACCCTGTCCTTGATAACGATTTTGGAGTAGGGCTTCTTCATCGCCTCGATGGATTACAGAACGAACAAACAGCTCCTCCGAAAGAAGAAAGAACAGCTCAATAAACCCATCCCGCCCTCTCATAAGGGGCGGGATTTTTTAGTTCCTATTATCTATTTTGCGAACGTATGTTCTTATTTTAATCATTTTGTGGTATCCTTGTACATAGATACCGTTTCCTTCCATTGGTAAGGACGACCGTAATAGAAAGGGAGTGAGGCCAGCGATGAGTATTTACGAAGCTTTGATGACCATGTTGGCGTTTGGAACCTTCATCATTACACTCCTTGCGCTTATCATCAAAATCAATAAAAAATAGACCTTCCCTCAGGAAAGGCCTGTGTCTATCAAATTTTAGAACGGTATCCTCCGGCGACAGTAGCCGCTGTTGCCGGTTTCATTTTTATTATAGCACGCCCACAAAAGAACCACCCACCCCATTTTCGATCCCCGGAAACCTGATAAGACCCTCAACACCGTCGCCTCCCGGAGGATTTATTACTCCATTAGTCGAATGTATGTAAAAAGGTGTTTTTTAAAACCTGAGAACGATGTGTGTCGTCTATATGAAAGAGGTGGGACATTGTGATACGAAAACAGCACTCCAAGTCATCCGGCCAGGAAGCACCCGTTGTCGACCAAGCCCTTGTGGAACAATGGATTCAAGAATACGGCCACGATTTGAAATGGCTGGCTTTTTCGTACGTCAAGGACTACTCTACTGCCGAAGATATTGTTCAGGAAACGATGATCAAAGCTTACCAAAAGTATCCGACATTCAAACAAGAATCCACCACAAAAACATGGTTGTACAAAATAGCAATTAACCTGTGTAAAGACTATTTAAAGAGCTCTTACGTTAAAAGGGTCATCAAGCGGGGAACGGAAATGTTCCGTCACCTGCCGTCAGGAAGACACACCCCGGAAGAGACTCTATTAAAACGCAGCGAGGAAGAAGCCTTGTTGGAAGAAGTGCTGAAACTCGACGACAAATACAGGGAAATGATCGTCCTTTATTACTTTGAAGAATTCGATGTCCACGAGGTGGCACAGGTGTTGAGAATAAGTCCAAATACGGTAAAAACCAGACTGAGGCGCGCGCGACAAATTCTTCAGGACCGTTTGACTGAGAAAGGAAGTCTCCGACATGAGTGATATAATGGATCGTAAATTAAAAAAGATCACACAAGAGCTCAAGTACGACCAAGTCCCTTTCGATGGACGCCACATGAAAAAAACTGTTCTGAAATCCTTACGTCAGGAAGAAAAGACTCCCTATAAGAGGAGAATGCTTTTCCCATTATTAGCTGTGTTCCCGACGGCTGCTCTCTTATCTCTATCCTACACAGAGAGCAAAACTCCAATGACAGCTTCCACGTTAGTCGGACAGACCATAAAAGGCGACTTCAAAACAGCTGGAAGCATCGAAGACGCTGAATTCGCAAACGCCGGAGCAGAACACAGCACCGACATAAAAGTATCTAAAATGATCCGCGCCACCTACATCATTCACGAAGGAAAAGCCTACATCCAAACAAATAAACAAGTATCCCCGAAACAGCTCCACGAGGTCATTGGCACAATGGAACACCTACCCTCCGCCAAGGATAAATTAAAGTCTGTGCCGACGCAGACGACAAAAACTTCTATTTACAGCATTAAGGAGGAAGATCCAAAAGAAAAAATTGCGATTCAAAGCTGGCGGGACGAAGGAACAGCTTCTACCGGTACCGGGAAACAGGGATACTACTTATTCCAAAACGCAGAGACCCATCCACTCCCTGACGTTTCCCCTTAATCTTCCTTATATAGATGTCGTTTCACATCGTCTAAAGATTGTTGTATAGTCGGCTTGATTTTCGGGTTATAGAAGACAGCTGCGGGGTGATAAAGAGGAATGACACGATAGGCTTTCTCCGTTTCACACCACCTAGGTCCGCCTTCTTTTGGACGATACTTCAGCAATGGTGTTTCCATCAACTGTCCGACGAGAACACTAATTTTGCCTTCTTCACCTGTCAGCCTTCGCAAGGCAACACCACCCAACACGAGGATAATATCCGGATCCACCTGTTCCACCTGGTAGTCCAGCAATGGTGCATGGGCTTCTATTTCTTTTTTATTCGGCTTTCTATTTGCTTTTCGCTTCCCCTTTTTGTTGGAATCCACCCATTTGTACGGGCGACTCCTTACTACGCTTGTAATGTACAGGTCATCACGTTCCAAACCAAGATACTCCAACTGCTTATCCAACTCTTTACCCGCCCGTCCAATGAATGGAACCCCTTCAACCGCCTCTTTCTCTCCAGGCGCTTCCCCTACCAACATAATTTCTGCGTTACGGTTTCCCTTACCAGGAACAAATCCTTCCACAAGACACCCTTCCATCCTTCGTTCTGCATCTTTTAACATCGATTTCGGCCACTCCATTTCCAGCATCCTCCTAACCTTTCCCGTTACATCTATGTTCATACAAAAACAAAAAGCGGCCGGCAATGCCGACCGCCCTCCGCTATTTTTGATGAACTGCTTCTGTCTCATTTTCCTTAATTAGATCAGCAGTCAATTGACCAGACAGCGTGACCATCGGTACTCCACCTCCAGGATGGGTGGACCCCCCTACAAAGTACAAACCCTCAAAAACCTGACTCTTCGAAGGGATCTTGAAACCGCCATTCGACTTACGATCAGCAGCAATACCATAGATAGATCCACCATTCGGTCCATATAAACGCTCTAAATCTTCCGGAGTAAAGCGATATTCGAATTCAATGGAATCTCTAACTCCTTCCATCCCCATCCGCTCCAGCTTATCCAGGACGGTCTCGCGATAAGCATCCCAGTCGACCGGCTTTCTTTTCTTATTTTCAAGTGGTGGAACGTGTGTCAGGACAAACAGGTTATCTTTACCTGCCGGAGCCTGCGATTCGTCTGAACGGGCGGAGATACCAATATAGATTGTCGGGTCATCCGCTGGTTTTCCCTGCTCATATATCTGCTTGAACTCCAGCTCTGGATCTTCTGAAAAGAAGAAGTTATGATGCTTAAGGTTGTTAAATTTACGATTTGTGCCAAGGAGGAGAACAAGACCTGAAACCGTGGGATCGAATTTCTTCTCCAGCGACTTTGTTTCTTTCTTCACTTTGGCCGTTTGCGGTGCAAGCTTGCGATAAGCAGGAATAGCCTCTAAATTGGATACCACAACATCCGCTTCATGCACCGTGCCATCTTCCGTCTCTACGCCGATTACGCGCTCATTTTCCACAACAAGCTGACGAACAGGAGAGTTAAATTGGACGTCCACACGCAGCTCCTCCATTAAACGTCCCATAGCCTCCGCAATATTATAGAGACCGCCTTTGACATAATAGATGCCAAGCCCCAGCTGTACATAGACAAGCTGATTAAGAATAGCCGGTGTTGCGTATGGGTTCGACCCCACATACATAACGAAGTAATTGAACAACTGCTCTAGATATTTGTTATCAAAGAACTTGCGGGTGGATTTAGCGACCGTGTTCATCGGATCCATTTGTAATAGTTCACTGAATTTGTGGTGACTCTTTAAATCTTTCAGATCTGAAATACTGTATTTATAGAAGCTCTTCATACAAAGCTCATACATATCTTGGCTGTAGGAGAGAAAATCCGTCAACTTCCTGTTCGGCCTGTCCGTTACTTTAGCCATTTCTTCCAGCATATTTGGAAGGTCACTCGTAACATCAATCGACGTCCCGTCTTCAAAGAAGGTTCTCCATTGAGGCTCCACCCGTTCCACTGTTATATAATCATCCAAACGTCGGTGGACGCTCTCAAACAGCTGTTCCAACACCCACGGCATAGTCAGGATCGATGGACCGGTATCAAAGGTGAATCCTTTCCCTTCTCTCTTATTCAACTTTCCGCCAAGGTTGCTGTTCTTTTCAATCACTTTCACATCATATCCGTCTGCAGTCAACCGAATCGCAGCAGACATCCCACCTAAACCAGCACCTACAACAACAGCTGTTTTCTTTTTCAAATGATCCACCTCCGAATTTAATAGACAAAAGGAATCAATCGGTATCGCCTGCGACACCAATCTTTGTACTTCTCTCCATGCTCCTCAACCAACATCGCTTCTTCCAGGCGGATTCTATGTAGTAATGCAGAAGCAACCAAAGCTCCGCAGACAAAGGCTGTGTATATGTTCCCTACACCTAAGCAAAAGCCGATGATGATGGAAAATAAACCTGTATAGAGGGGGTGCCTCAGCCAGCGGTAAGGTCCTGTGCTGACAAGCTTGTCTCCTTTTTTCACAGAGACATCCCTTGTAAACTGGTCCTTAAGGTGCATAATGCCCCAGTAACGAAGCCACACACCTGCCGCGTAAATAAGCAGACCCACCCACCATACCCAGCGGATAGACAGAATACCGAAGTTCCATTCACGCATGATCAACGTTGCGCAAACCGCCAGTAGAACGGTGATTAGAATGATCGGGAAGGAGCGACGTTCCGCTTCACCACCACCCTTTGTCGAATGATGGTTGCGGAACAAAGCAAACTCTCCAATCCAAAGAATTGTGACGAATAAAAACAGAAGCTCAAAGAGATTCATGCTTCCGGAAAGCCGTCCATTCTCACAGAAAGCCCCCTCCTTCCCATCCATTCTTCTTTCATAGCTGCTATCTATCATTATTCCCCCATTCCTCATTCCATAAACAGGAAAGTAGATACATACCGTGGTATGATAGGGCCGAGGGGGAAGGAAAACATATGCAACAATTTTATTGGTTTTTCATCATCAGCGTCATCCTGGCTACTTTTTTCATGATTTTCAGGAGATTGACCATCAAGACATACGTACTGATTACCATACTCGTAGTCTTGTATATCACGGTTTTGGTTTTAAGTTTTGCCGCCGACCTGCTATAGTCATAAACCTTTCCGCTGTTTATTAATCGCTTCCCTAATATGGTAGAGTTCCGCGTACATGGCGGTGGAGTAAACACTCATGATACTGAGGAACATCGATATTACAAATATGGAACCGTCTAAATCGAAGCCCAGCACGGCCGTAAAACCGACAATGGCACCGATGATTACTCCGATCCCTGTTAAAAGCAGTATTTTCTGCAACGTTACTGAATAAGACATTCCACTCACTCCTCCTAAGTTAACTATTTTCTACTATACCCATGAGTCTCCGCATCTACACGTCCATCCTCCTCGACAGCCTCGTCCAAAACTGTAGCTAACAAAAAAACAGGCAGCCACAGCTGCCTGTTTTTCATCATTATAATCCTGCACTCAAAATTACTTCCCCCTGTGGTGTTTCACTTGAAGCATCAGGCTCTTTGGAGACAGCGACCATATCCCACTCTGTATCTTCAGGCAGCTGTTCCATATTATACGTAACCGCTCCTTCTCCACTTTCATTAGCTTTAAAGGTACCGGCCCTGTACGGCGTCTCTCCATTGATCAGCCACACCTGATACACTTCCTCACCGTCCAGAGGCTCCAGTTGATCTGCCTGCAGACTGAGGACTTCCCCTTCTGACTGACGAACCATTGCTGCGGATGCGCTTGCTGTCGTCGTTTCCCCCTGAAGCGTAACTTTGCGAAGGACTTCGTCTGTACTGTCCGAAATTTCTTCAGGTTCCTTCTGCACGACCTGTTTTTCTTCATTCATTAAAGCCCATACGTTACCGGCAAGCGATACAATCAACGCCGCCACGAGCCCTCTGACAAACCACGAAGATTTCTTGTTCCTCTTCACTTCTCCAAATGCTTGTTCTTTCTTTTTCGAGATCGGAAGGACATTTTCGGAATGTTCTTCTATAAAAGGAGAATTTCCGCTTTCATTCTGCTCATGCTTGAAGACTTCTCCTAAAACACGTGCTTTCATGTCATCCGGAGGGGTGATAGGATCAGAAGCAAAAGGAAGCTCACCGGTTAACTCCTGCAATTCTTCCAGCTCTTCTCTACACTCGCTGCATGTATTCAAATGTTCTTCAAATTCCACCTTCTTCTGATCACTAAGATGGCCATTGAAGTAATCCATTAATTCATCGCATAGTCTAGACATCACGAACCCCTCCTTCCTCTGATGATAACTGCCTCTTCAGGTGTTTCAACGCTAATCGCACCCGTCCTTTTACCGTTCCCAAGGGGAGACCGGTCTTTTCTGCAATCTCCCGCTGGGTCAGTCCTTTAAAATAGAATAATTGCACCATATCCCTTTGCTCTTCCGACAGAAGGCTGACGGCTGCCCTCACTCTGTCTCCACGTTCTTTCCATTCCACCAGATCTTCCGTCGTTTCCGTACCTCGCTCGGGTACATCTGTTTCTTCTTCCAAAGAAACGTGCTCTTTATTTGTCTTCCTTATCATATCAATCGCTGTATACCTTGTGATGGTGACAATCCAAGAGGAGAATTTCCCTTTCGATTCCTCATATCTTGCTTTCTTTGTCCATAACTTCAGAAATACTTCCTGCAACACTTCTTCGGCTAATGTTGGATCACCCGACAGCTTGATGACAAAGGAGTATAAAAGCTTTTCATATCGATCGTAAATGGCTTCCAGTGCTTCCTTATCCCCTTCAAGCATTTGATGATATAACAGAGAATCACGTTGGCTCATAGCACACTCCCTTTATGGTGGTTATCAACATCATAGCATAGGGAGCAGGTCAATATCCTATGATAGAGTGATGCTGTACAGCTATCGTATGAAATAAACGGATGGATCACTTTTCTCCATAATTTACATAAAGAAATGGTTTATCCCCCTTCCATCAAGGGTACACAGACATACTAACAAAAAAAGAGCAGCCTAAGGCTGCTCTTTTTTTTCGTATCGATTATGCTTCTACAGCACGCACAGGTTCTTCTTCTATTCCGTGTTTCTTCTCTGACTCTGCTACAACGACCGCACACGCAGCATCACCAGTGATGTTAAGCGCTGTACGAGTCATATCAAGAAGACGGTCAATACCAATAATCAAGGCGATTCCTTCAACCGGTAGAGACACTTGATTCAATACCATAGCAAGCATGATAAGCCCTACACCCGGAACTCCGGCTGTACCGATACTAGCAAGCACGGCAACCAGGACGACCATAATCAACTGACCGAAGGACAAATCCGTCGCATACACCTGGGCGATGAAAATAGTTGCAACACCCTGCATAATAGCCGTACCATCCATGTTGATCGTCGCTCCAAGAGGCTGTACGAAGCTGCTGACCGGTTTTGGAACATTCAAATTCTCCTGAGCCGTCTTCATCGAAATCGGAAGCGTCGAGCTGCTGCTGGACGTACTGAATCCGACCGTCATGGCAGGGAAGAATCCTTTGAAGAACTTAATTGGACTCATCTTACCGAGAAACTTCACCGCTCCTCCATATGTCACAAGGCCATGGATGAATAGAGCAAGTATTACAACAAACATGTACATAGCCATCGCTTTCATTCCGTCAATTCCCATCGTTCCGATGGCAGATGCCAAAAGACCAAAGGCACCATATGGAGCAAAGCGCATGATCAAGTTAACAAGGTACATCATAATTTCGTTCCCCTGCTCGATCACTTTCAATACACCTTCCGTTTTCTTACCAAGCATCGCAAGGGCAAAACCAATAAAAATAGAGAAGGCAATGATTTGCAGCATGTTTCCTTCAACCATGGACTGAATCGGGTTGGTCGGAATAATACTTGTAAATGTTTCAACGACGCTAGGCGCTTCCTGCGACTCATATTCGGCGCCGGCCGTATTAATATCAATATTTCCTGGTTGGAACAAATAAGCAAGACCAATAGCAATCGCAATCGCAATGGTAGTCGTAATCAGGAAGAAACCAATGGTCTTCCCGCCGATTCTACCCAACTTCTTCGGATCTCCTAAAGAAGCTGTACCGAGTGTAATAGAGAAGAATACGATCGGTACGACAAGCATTTTAATCAGATTCAGGAACACAGTTCCCAAGGGGCTGAATACATACGTATCAAGCGTTCCAAATAAATCCGGTGCAGCTATGTGCAGTGCCAGACCTACGATGGCACCAAGAGCCAGACCTATGAATATTTTCGTTGTCAACTTCATGGCGTTACCTCCTAAACATTATGAAAACGCTTTCCTATTATTTTATTATAAATACAAGTCGTATAAAAATGATAGAAAGCTTAGTGCTGCAAGCACGATGTGAGATACATGATATAAAAGGGGTTTTTCGTGATTCGGGCCATGAAAGCCCGCAAAGAGATGGTTGCAACCAACGTGGGTAGAAACATGCTACTATGGATTATAGCATATAAATTGTAAATGGTGAATAGAATTTGCTGGTAGTTTGCTATACAACTAAATGAGCATGAATGATAATCTCCCTTCACCGGCCGGCGAAATGCTGTCATGACTAGTCCTAACCATATTATGAGAATTTTTTAAATTTATCACAAGTTTATGACATTCTATTGGAACATGCATATACTTCGATGCCGTTGCATAAAAAAACACCCCGGAAATCCATCACAGATATCCGGGGGGGAGATTACAAGGCCTGTTCGACAGAATGGGTGAGCTGAGTAATGATATCCTCACTGTCTTCAATTCCAATGGACAGTCGGATTACATAGTCATTAACGCCGATCTTTAACCGCTCTGCATCGGAAAGTGCACGATGCGACGTTCGGATAGGATAGGACAAGGTTGTCTCCACCCCTGCGAGTGTCGGAGCGATTTTGATCCAACCGAGGGAACGGAAGAAGGCATGCACGTCTACGCTTTCATTCAGTTCAATTGTGACAATGGCCCCATTCCCTCGTTCGGATACATATTTGGGATAGAAGACTTTCGCAATACCTTTATGTTTCCGGAGCGCCTCCGCTACCTGCTTCGCATTCTCTGACTGTTTCTTCATTCGCAGACCGAGTGTCTTCGCCCCGCGTTGGGTGAGCCAAGCTTCAAACGGACTTAAGTTTGCTCCGAGTGTGACGACTTTTTTCGCAGCTGCTTGAATGAGGTCAGCATCGCCGACCAGGACGCCGCATGTAGCATCACTATGACCGCCTATATATTTCGTTCCGCTATGTACGACGAGGTCGATCCCCATAGAATATGGCTGCAGTAAGTAAGGGGTCGCAAACGTATTATCAACCATTGTCCTGATCCCATGAGATTGAGCCAGCTCTGCCAATCTTTCCATATTCTCCACCCTCAAAAATGGATTAGAGATGGATTCAGTATATAACAATTTGGTTTCCTCTCTAATGGCTGCTTTCACACCCTCCAAATCATTGAAGTCAAGCATCGTCACTTCAATTCCGAAGGTTGCAAGCTCCTTCGTAATCAAAGAGTGCGTACCGCCGTAAAGATCTTCTGCTGCAATGATGTGATCACCGGGTTTAGCTGTGCCGAGAATACCTGCGAGAATAGCCGACATACCGGAAGATGTGGCAACCCCTGCCGGTGCACCTTCTAATTCTGCTACCGTACCGGCAAGTTCATCCGTGTTTGGATTCCTTTCTCTGGAGTAGAGATAGGGACTTGCTCCTTCATAATAACTTTCTAAATGGTCAAGATCTTTGAATGTGAAGGCAGAAGTCTGATAAATGGGGGTGCGCTTACTATTCTGCACCTCCGTCTGATCTTGTTTATAATGAACAACTTTTGTATCAAATGAAGTAGGTTTCATTCACGTTTCCTCCTCTTATACCGCTTAATCACAAATTATAGCGATTCAAAAAGATTATTGTCAAAGTTTTTCGACATATCGGTTTATAACAGACACTATAAATCGAAAGTAGCCCGGTTCATGAGGTACGAACGCTTCCTTTCCCGCATGACTAACGGTCCCGGATAAAAGAGAAACAACCTCTTTCTCCTCTTCCAAGCCCGCAGCCAATGATTTAAAGTCATGAAAAGAAAGCCTGACAACGTCCTGCACTTCCTCCCCGATCATCCAGGCAAGAGGCTCTTCTACTACATAAAGAAACACCCTGCATATTTCTCTGTCTATAACGGTCCCGTCTATAAGCACTTCTTTAAAGGAGCCAGTATTGATCAAATCATCCGGGGCTATGTCCAACCCAAGTTCTTCGTTAATTTCCCGGCAACCTGCCGATAACAGTCCTTCTCCCGCTTCTATATGCCCGGCCGCCGTTATGTCGTAGAGGCCTGGATAGTCCTTTTTATCATCAGAACGCCGTTGGAAATAGACCGATTTCTGCTTTGGATCATAAAACCAGCAATGGAACGTTTCGTGCCAATCCCCATCCATATGGACGAGAGCTCTTTCTTTTGTTCCTGCTGTATAACCATCTTCATTAAATATAGTAAGGTATTCTTTCACTGGACCTACCCCTCTTCTTTATGTCTATCCCTATTAATAGTAGCAGACGCCGGCTGTGTACTCTCCATAAAAAATGCGCAAGCCTCATAAGCTTACGCACTCCGCTGGGACTGGTTTACTGAAGAAGTACCCCTGATAGTCGTAACAACCCTTTTCCTGCAGGTACACAATATGTTCTTTGCGCTCCACCCCTTCTGCTATCACATCAAGGCCGAGACTCTGAGCCATACTGATAATGGCATTGACGATCACGACCTCGTTCCTGTCGCTGTCTATCTGATTAATGAAAGATCGATCGATTTTGATCGCATCTACAGGAAGACGATGAAGGTAGCTGAGGGAGGAAAATCCGACACCGAAATCATCCAAATGAATGGAAATCCCGCTGTTTCTCAAGGTGTTCAGCGTCTCAATACTGCGGTCGAAGTCCTGGAGTACCATCGTTTCCGTAATTTCTATGATCAGGCTTTCCGGAGCGAGGCCGGAGGCAGTCAATGCCCCCATGATCTTATCGGTCAAAGCCACATCAGCAAACTGATAAGCGGACAAGTTGACGGCCACCTTCAAGTGGGGTTCTCCATATTCCTGCCATTGCTTCGCCTGTCTGCAAGCTTCCCGCAGCACCCATTCTCCAATATCCACAATCATGCCGGTCTCTTCAGCAAGACTAATGAAATGATGCGGAGATAGAAGGCCGTGCTCGGGATGATTCCAGCGAATCAAAGCTTCAAACCCTTTAACTTGAAGCGTTTCTCCGGAAATCTGGGGCTGATAATAAAGAAGGAATTCCCCCTCTTCAAGCGCCTGGTGAAGGGCCTGCTTCAGTTGAAGTTCCTCTCTCATCTGTTCTCCCATCCTGGAATCATAAATTTCATATCGGTTCTTGCCGTTCCGCTTCGCCTTGTGCATGGCTGCATCAGCACGTCTCAGCACTTCCTCTGCATCACCGGAATCGGGCGTGGAGGTTGCTATTCCTATGCTTACGGTCGTATAAAACTCTTTTCCTTCAATGATGAAAGGGCGACGCATGGAATGAATGATCTGTTCTCCAAGCAGGCAAACGTCTTCCAACGTAATCGATGACCGGATAAGGACAGCATATTCGTCACTGCTGATTCTGGACAAGACACATTCCTGTTTCGCAAATGTCTTCCTCAAATAGCTGGCGAACTGACGGAGCAGTTCATCTCCTTTCGCATGTCCCCAGGAATCATTGATCATTTTGAAATTATCAATATCAAACAACAGAAGGATCGCCGATTCTTCCAACGCGCCGGGCAATATATCAGAGAAATAGTTTCTAGTGAGCAGCCCGGTGAGAGAATCATACCGGGAGAGCACTTCCAGTTTTTCTTCTGTTTGAATCCTAGACATCTCGTTTGCAATACGATCTGCAAATATCTGAAGCAGAGGGCGGATCATTGGGTTGTTCGTCTGTTTCCGTTGATCCATAACAGCTAATACTCCGATGGGTTCTTGATCTGAACTCATCAAAGTTTTGCCCAGGAAGCTTTCTACTTCATAACGCTTCAAAATACTCGCGGAAGGAAAGTATTCCTGAGCCCTGCTCGGGTAAAAACAGTCGACGGAAGTAGCAAGCAGTTCCAACGGCGATTCCTCTACCTGGTATGTATCTCCATTAGACGTCTCCCCTTTATGAAAAATCGAAGAAACGAACAATTCGTTTTTCTGCTGCCCCTTCCATTCCCCGATAAAGGCAGTATTAACCTGGAGAACGGCCGCTAAATATTTCACGAGGAAATCAAAGAACGCCTGCCCGTTATAGCGCAGGAACCCTTCCCCTATTTCGACGATAGCGTTTTTAATCCGGCCAAGATCCATTTGATAAATCCGGTCCGTCGCTCCTATACCTGAATAGCCGATCCTGTTTCCGACCTCATTATAAAAAGGATGAACGATATCCTTGAACCAATGGCTCTCTCCTCCGTTACTCCAACGGTAGTCGAATTCCAAAATTCGTTCCGATCTTTCCGAACGTGCCAGTCGCTCAAAGTATGACCAGTCCTCTTCATGAAGCTTCTCCTTCACCTGCTGTTTATCCATGACGGCCAATTCTATTCCAAGCATTTCCTGCAACGGTTCATTCAAATATATCTTCTCATCACTAAGCTGATAGAACCAGACAGGTATGGAAAGCTGTTTGAGCGTCTTCCACGGGTGTTCCGCAATCTGAGCCATTACCGTTCACCTACTCCGAAAGATATTTTCCTCACATTTTACTTATCGGAATTTCCAGATGGAAGTTTAATCACATCCGGTGAAGGAATACTATAAAAAAGGAGGATCACCCATGAATAACAAACCTAAGAAACAAAAGGAACAAGAAACGAGCAATGAGGCAGCAGAACTATTCAACAAGAAGCCCCGGCTGGACAAAGCATTTGCTCCTGATGAAGAAAAACAAGCGGAAGATCATTCCGAAAGCGACGCTCTCTTTCATCATTATTCCGATAAAGAATCGAAGTAAGCGGCTCTCATAGAGCCGTTTTTCTTCTGGCCGGCGTGAAACATAAGAGGTTATAAAAAGAATAATAAACCTCCTACATATATGGAAATGAATATATTTAATATATAGAAGAACAATTCTCCACAGCCCGACCTCCCCGATAAAACCACTTCTTGTTTTCTTCCCTCACACCTGCCGGTTTCTGATAAAATAAAGGTATAAAATGGCAGGAAGGAGACCTTGCGGATGAAGAGATTTCAGTGGATGCTTCTATTGGCAGCAGTGCTCGTAGTTGCTGCAGGAGCCTATTGGATGGAGGGAGGGACAATCAAAGTCTCTCACGAAGCAGATTCCAAACCAATGAGGAAAGCAAAAGATGTGAATTTGGATGAACTGCCGATCACTTTACCCGAAGTAGACAATGAAGATGCTGTCGATCATTTCTACGAGCGTCTAAATCCCAGCCTCAAGACGGCCAGACAGAACGGATTAACTGTAAAGGAAGCGCAATCGTCTCCTGTCCCCGGCAGAGATGGAAGAATGCAGATCAATGAGGTGTGGCATAACGGCCGTACCATTACAGTTATGTACAGTCTGGATTTGTCCGCACTAATCGATAAAGATTCAAAGAACCACAGCTATTCTCCAATGATCGAATCCGTTACGATTCAAGGGAATAAGGCTATAGATACCCAGACGCTTTCCGGTTTATCGGTCCCGATTGATTCCGAGAATGCAGTAATCTTCCAGAATCGCGTCTATGGGTCGTTACAATTACCAGCCATTTCGAAACAGGACTGGGGGTATGAGAACATCCCGGAAGAAGTACATGATTTCGATGAAACCCTGAAAACTTCTATCGGTATTCGGATAGGTGGAGAACGAATAGAAACCGAAGCGATGCCGATTCGTTATCTCCATGACAAAGACAGCCATTTGCTCGCCACTTATGAAACAACCGAGTCCTATACGGAACATGGTGTAACGTTCACTCCAATGGAACTAAAAGCCGGCGTCCTGTCCAACAGCATCCATTTCCGCATGGAGGACCCGGGAGCAGCGTTCAATGAGTCCCTGGAGGGGATCATCCAAACAAATGCAGGGGAATCTTATACGATCGTCCCTTATATTCATCGTTTAAAAGAGGGTGTCTACGAGGGTTATTTTCCACCCTTCTCAGAAATTCCAGACGAAGTTACCTTCCAATTACAACAAGTACACTTTAAGGAAATCCATCCCTATTCGTTTGAAGTGGATATGAATAAGTTTAAAGGAACCTCGGATCATGAGACATGGACCGCCAACAAGAAGATAGCAGAGATTCATGATACAGACATCATTTTACGCCGAGTGGACAAGCACGGGAATGAGCATATGAACGCGGAACTGTTCTATGATCCCCATTCAAAGGACCAGCCGTCCAAAGTTATCGGAGCTATGTCTGAAAACACAGGTCCGGAAGCTGCCGAACAGCAGAAAGATGTTTTTATAAGCAGTGAAGATGGAAAATCCATCGACGGATTCCTGCATGGGTACCAGGATGAAGGAAATATAGATTTCGGCCTTCATGAATTCGATCAATCCGACCGTTTAAAAATCACCGTTGAAAAAGTAGTCTACACGCAGAAGCTGGACCATTCCTTCACTTTCCATCGGAAATGACGGATGATTGAGGTGTGCCAAGACCTTTCACAAAATGCCGAACCTCATCATTGAAGCGGTCATAGTGAGTGGCGGGAGTCTGGTGATAAGCATTTTCGATGACATACATTCTTGCGTTGGGACATGGATGATAGTACTTGGAATGTTCACTTATCCAAAATTCCTTACTACCGTACACAAGGAGCATCGGTTTATCGATCAGGCCGACACGGTGACTGCAGTCATAGTGAAGCGCACGATCGTAGAACGAGTGCCAGGCAGAGGGGTTGGACTTCGCCATGTGGTCATTCAGCTCCTGTTTAATGGTTTCATCACGGAAATGAGAGTGGCTGAGAAGTCGGGCAAGGGTTTCCGGGCTTTTCTCCACCCAGCTCATTCCCCCGTAGAATTCAAACTTCAGACCACCTGTGCTCACTTTTGGGAAACCTCCGGCAAGGATGAGGGCTGTCAACCGTTCCGGGTAAGTCAATGCGAACTCCTGCGCAACCATCCCTCCACAGGAATACCCTACAACCACAGCCTGCTGAATCCTCAAATGATCCAGAAGCTGCAGGATTTCTCCTGCATACCAGCTTATGTCCGGTCGGTCTGTCGCCAGATCAGAATCTCCATTTCCGCTCAAATCAGGAAAAATCACTCGAAAGTCACAGGAAAGTTCCTTTTGGAATTTAAAGACTTTCCTCCCCATCCCGGGCGGATGGATGAAGACAAGCGCCTGCCCCTTCCCAACCTCTTCATAAAATAAACGAACTCCTTCTTCATTCGTATAATAAGGCATGGTTTCATCCCCTAATCATATAGTCATGGAGCCTTAGTCTTCCTTTATATTAGAGATTTTATGTTGCCCGCCGGAACAAAATTGACACCTGTTTTATGCTGTGCTTACATAAACGTATGACGTAACTGGAAGGGGAACATCATGAAACGGCGCCTGTTTATCTTCGTGTTGTTCGTAGCCGTACCAGCATGTATATTCGTTGCCTGCGGCTCCAAACAATTGGAGGATACATTAGATATAGAAGTACAATCATTTGAAGGAAAAACACAAGAAGGAAAGGCCTTTTCCACAGAAGAAATGAAAGGCAAGGTGTGGCTGGCCGATTTTGTCTTCACAAGCTGCGATACGGACTGCCCGCCGCTGACACGAAATATGTCAGAGGTACAACAGCAGTTGAAACAAGAAGGTATCGATGCAGAGATCGTTACATTCAGCGTCGATCCCACTGTCGACACACCGGATAAATTAAAAGAATTTGCATTAAAAAACGGTGCTTCCCTCGATAATTGGACATTTGTTACGGAGTACACCCAGGAGCAGATCGCAGATTTCGCTCAGGAAAGCTTTCAGACCCCTGCTGTTAAAACAGAAGGAAATGATCAAGTCACCCACAGCAATGCTTTTTACCTTGTTGGGAAAAACGGAAAAGTCCTGAAAAAATATAAAGGAGACGTTGCTGTTCCCAAAGAACAAATCCTAAAAGATATAAAAGCCATTACCTAAAAAAGCCCCCCTTGCCGGGAGGCTTTTTCATTTAGATATTTAACTGAACAGATTACGGAAGAAATTGACGATCGCTTCCAGGAAGCTGAGAATAGCATTCTTCAAGCTTTCCCAGAACCCTTCATCCTGAACTAGGTCTTTAATATTTCCAGTAAGATCGTCCAGTTGGTTCTTCACTGCGTCAAAATTGATGTTCAAATCCCTCATTTTCTCAAACAAATCCGTGAGCCGCTGCCGATCTTCCGGACTGAGTTCGATGTTCAGGGAGTTAAGTTTCTCCTCTACGATTTGTTCCACTTCTTCTTTCGTTGCCGGGTCCTGCTCGGCAATCTCTTTCTTAATCTCTGTCAATAATTCACTGATTTTCGCTTCGTCTACTCCGGATTCCTTGGCAATAGATGTAGCGACATCCAGTTCCTCACTCGCTACCTGCATTCTTTCCTTATCAAGCTTGACGCCTTTGGCATCATACGCCTTATAAATGCCCGTAAGCGCGGAATGTCCAGATACTTTCACAGAGGATGCAACGAGCACATCTGCGTTCTCCACCCCTGCTGTCAGTAAAGCGTTTGTGTACATTTCTTTCGTTACTTGTGTTATGTTATCAGGTGTTACGATTTCCAAATGAAGGCCGGAATCTTCTTTGTGGATAATCTTCACGGACGAATACATATTCGCATTCGGATTTCCACCAATATATTCATTAAGATCCTGCCCATTGACCGTAAACTCGTCCACCTGATCATGCTGATCGACTTCAAGCAGTTCTTTTACTTCCGCTTTCTGCTCCGGGGACAGCGCCTCCCCGTAAACGACGATCGGCAGACCTAGTTTTTCGTTAATTCCCTGATCGCCTGTCGACGCATAACTGGTCATAGGTAGTACTGCAAGCGTGAGCAACGTGACAATCGTGAACCATATACCTATACGTTTTATCATTTTTCAAGCTCCTCATTTCCGTTGGTTATCCCTCCATTGTATGTGGAGTTCCCCAACGATTATACCCGCCCTCCATTCCAGCATAACACGGGCTGCCTAAGTAGACGTATGATACATAGAAAAAGTTTCACTACCTATATAATTATTCTGCAGAGGACGTGATACAAATGTTGAGAAAAATCGGTTTATACTTGTTCGCTGTCGCTTTTTTCTATGCGGGTGTCACGCACTTCATTTACGACCATGGATTCGCCCGCATGTTCCCTTCCTGGGTCCCCTTTAAGCTCGAGCTGGTATATATGTCCGGAATTACAGAGTGGCTTCTTGCACTGCTTCTTATTTTCCCACAGACGAGAAGGGCGGCAGGCTTCGCTACCGCCATCTTCTTAGTAGCTGTCCTTCCTGCCAACATCTATGCTGCAATTTATGATATCCCTGCTCCTTGGACAGACGAGACAACCTCTACCGCCCTGTGGATTCGTCCCTTTTTGCAGCCTCTTCTGATCTGGTGGGTGCTTGTCGTTTCCAAAGATTCGAACCAACAGAGAGCGTCTGGTAGAATGGATAGGGAGTAAACAAAGGAGGAAGACTGATGCGTTTATCGAACAAGAAGGTTATTGCTTTCGTAAGCCCGGACTTCGAAGACTTAGAGCTTTGGTACCCCCTTCTCCGGCTTCAGGAAGAAGGAGCCGTCGTCCATCTGGTGGGAGAAGAAGCGGGGGTGGAGTACCCGGGTAAATACGGCGTACCTGCCACTTCCGACTTATCCTTTAAGGATATCGATCCAGCAGATTACGATGGTGTGCTCGTCCCTGGTGGTTGGTCGCCTGACAAACTCCGCCGCTACGACAAAGTTCTGGAGATCGTCCGCCATATGGATGAACACAAAAAGCCGATCGGACAGATCTGCCATGCCGGTTGGGTTTTAATTTCTGCCGGTATTTTGAACGGAAGAAAAGTGACGAGTACTCCCGGTATAAAAGACGATATGACAAATGCAGGTGCCACGTGGTATGACGAACCTGTTGTTACCGACGGCCACCTGATCAGTGCAAGACGACCGCCTGATCTGCCACCCTATGCAAAAGCATTTGCAGATGAGCTGGCTGAAAATTAATAAACAAGCGCGAAGCCTCCTGGCTTCGCGCTTGTTTATTACTCAGAATCCGGATGTATCGCCTTACCAGCCAGCATGGATATAGTTGAATCATCCATCGGCGGGTTGTGCAATCCAGCCCGTACATCCCGGTAATATTTCTCAAAAGGAAAATGTTTGGAAAGGCCACGCCCTCCTGCAATCCTCATTGCAAGGTCAACCACTTCCGATGCCGCATTTGTTACGGCAAGTTTGACTGCCGACAGCTCCGGCTGCATGTGTTCCCGTTCTTCCGGCTCCTCATCCCATCTTCGCGCTGTGGCGTAAAGAAACGAATGCGCCTGGAGCAGCTTCCATTCCATTTCCCCGATCTTATCCTGAATATGGGATACCTCTGAAATGGGCGTGTCCAAACTGTTCGGTTGAAAATTGCGGGCGAACTCAATAGCATCATTCCTGGCAGCCACGGCAATTCCCAGATA
>NZ_ANPF01000039.1:0-12239 GCF_000328325.1 Halobacillus sp. BAB-2008
TTCACTAAATACGAATAGATATACATATATAGGTGTTTGAAGTAATAAACATTCACAAAAGTTTTTTAATTATTTTTCATGTTTCTGTCACAAACGACACCAATTTGTAACAGGACATACGAATAGTATGTTCCTTTTTCGCAAAATAATGAAACCCTTTTCCTCCTGCATCAGGAAAAAGGGGTTTGTCTATTTAGAGCATTTCCGATGTCGTTTTACCCTGCATGTGGTGGATTAAGTAATCCGGTCCGCCTGCTTTGGAGTCGGTTCCGGACATGTTGAATCCGCCGAACGGATGATATCCGACAATCGCAGCGGTGCAGCCGCGGTTGAAGTACAGGTTTCCGACATGGAAATCCTCGCGTGCTTTTTCTATATGTTCCCGGTTATTGGAAATAACGGCGCCTGTAAGGCCATAGTCCGTATTGTTGGCAATATCGAGAGCTTCATCGAACGACGAAGCTTTCGTGAAACCGACGACAGGGCCGAAGATTTCCTCCTGCATGATCCGGGAATCCGGTGCGAGATCGGCAAAGACAGTCGGTGCGACGAACCACCCTTTAGAATCGTCTCCCTTGCCTCCTGTCATCAGCTTTCCTTCCTCTTTCCCGATACCGATGTATTCCATGATCTTGTCGTAGGCTCCCTGATCAATGACCGGACCCATGTAGTTGCTGTTATCAGTCGGGTTGCCGTAATTCACTTCTTCCTTCGTCTTCTGAACGACTCTGTCCAAGAGTTCATCATAGATTTCTTCATGTGCGACGACCCGGGAGCATGCGGAACATTTCTGTCCGGAGAACCCGAAGGCAGAATAAGTGATGGCATCAGCGGCAAGCTCAAGATCCGCCTCCTTATCCACAACAATCGTATCCTTGCCTCCCATTTCAATAATCGTACGCTTCAGCCACTGCTGACCGTCATGGACCTTGGCCGCTCGCTCAAATATCCGGGTACCGACTTCCCTGGAACCCGTGAAGCTGATAAAGCGTGTCCGTGGATGATCGACAAGGTAGTCCCCGACTTCCTTTCCGCTGCCCGGAACATAGTTGATCACGCCGTTCGGAAGTCCCGCCTCTTCAAGCACCTCCATCATCTTATAAGCGATGACCGGCGTCGCGCTGGCAGGCTTGAGAAGGACCGTATTCCCCGAAACCATCGCTGCGACCGTCGTCCCGCACATGATGGCGAACAGGAAGTTCCATGGAGAAATGACGACACCGACGCCGAGTGGTATGTAATGGAACCGGTTGTTCTCGATCGGTCGGGAGTTGATCTCCACGCCTTTATCAATTTCCAGCATTTGACGTCCATAAAATTCGAGGAAGTCAATCGCTTCGGCCGTATCGGCATCCGCTTCTTTCCACGGTTTTCCGCCTTCTTTGACTAAGTGCGCCGTAAATTCATGCTTACGGCGGCGGACGATTGCCGCGGCACGGAACAGGATATCCGCACGGAACTGCGCTTTCGTCTTTCTCCACCACTGGAACGTTTCGTCCGCTGCTTTATGTGCTTTTTCTGCAAGTTCCTGGTTCGCCTTAGAAACATATCCGATGACTTCTTTCTTATCTGCCGGGTTCACGACTTTGATCTTGTCATCTGTCATGATCCGCTCGCCGCCGATAATCAGCGGATACTCTTTCCCAAGGTCCGCTTCTACCTGCTTGATGGCAGATTGCAACGCTTTCCGATTTTCTTCCACCGTGAAATCTGTGAATGGTTCATGCTTGTACGGGACTACCATACTTAAACCGCCTCCTTGAGATTAAATAGGTCGCACGCTGTGTAATTGTTTGAAAATTAACACTTCAATCGTTTCCATCCATATTTTAGCATAGTGTGTAGGGGTTTAAAAGGAACAGAAGGAACAAAAAAACCGCCCGGTACACCCGGACGGTTGCTCTCCTTTATTTGTAGACATGGACAAACGGCTCTTCGTCTCCTGCTTTCTTAACGATCAAGCTTTCCGGTTCGTCCAGGCTATGAATGTTCACCTGCACAGAGTAGTGGTCCGGGAACATCTCATTTACAAGACTATACACGTACTGCGTAAATCCGACCACTTCCGATTCGGATTGGAATTGAATCGGTATTTCGATGGTAATATCATGCAGTTCGCCGTCTTTGTAAAATCCATTTCCGATCATTCCGACGAAGTTAGGGAAGTAATTCGATACCTGCGTACGGAATTCAGAGAAGATCTGGGATTGATCGAAGTGTTCCTTCTCCGCTTCACTTGATGGGAAGAGGACATGTTCTTCGTCGATATTATCCCAGCTACCCACACTACCCGAAGAACCTTTGACATAGGTCTTCGCAAGGAACTTGCCGGGAACTTTCGAACTCGCTTCCTCTTCTTCGTAAATAGCGAAGACGACAGGAACATCCTTGAGCTCTTCTTTGGCACGTATGCGGGTCAAGATTTCATCGGCATATTCTTTCCCTTTTTGAAGCAGCTCTTCGGTGGAGTGATCCTCTTCGAAGTTCTTTCCTTCCGTTGTGAACTTATAAACGGTACGGAGAGAGATACCAATGGTGACACCCTGCAGTTCGACGACGTTGTCGTCTTTCTGCACTAAGTAGTCCTGCTCAATAATATTGGAAATGTACCGAGGGCTTTCACGGAAATCCTCTTCCGATGCTTCATCTTCGTTCAATTCCGGATTCAAGCCTTCTTCTTTATCAGCGGACTTCCTGCTGAGCCAATCTAACAATGTCTGATCAGTGAGGTACTGTCCCGGCTGGAAATAATAATCCTCCGGATCGTAATATTCCTTGGAATGACGGCGCAGTCCGCTCTCAAATTCATCAATATCGAGCCGGTTCCCCATCTGGTTCGTCGTGATTCCTCTTGCTGATGAAACTTTCGGGCTGCTTTCTGTCAGAATCATCCGGTAGTCCTCGTCGGACATCGAGTAGTTCGGGACAATTGCTGCCTGGTTGTTCGTTTCGTCTGTCGTCTCCTGAATGACTTCTTCCTGATTATCAAATACAGGTGTACACGCGCTCATAAACAGAACGGAACTCAACAATAGTGCGTGCATCTTCCTCATGTTTCCACTCCCTTATCTTTAACAAGCGACAGGCCCAGACACGGGCCATGACGTTCTTCCTTCAGGATAAAGCGCTGCGAAACTGTGCTTCATCCCAAATTTCAATCCCCAAATCGGATGCTTTTGTGTACTTGGAACCCGCATCTTCCCCTGCAATCAGCAGATCGGTTTTCTTACTGACACTTCCGGTGACACTGCCGCCGAGTTCTTCCACGAGCTTCTTCGCCTCAGATCTGCTGTAGTGCTCCATTTTTCCTGTCAGGACGATTGTTTTGCCCGCAAATGGTGAATCTGCCGGCTGATCGCTTTTCTTCGCGCCTAAGTATTCCATGTTCAAGCCTAATTCTTTCAGATCATCAATCAATTCGATGACGTGTGGTTCATGGAAGTAGCTGGCAATCGAATCAGCCATCTTACTGCCGATCTCCGGCACTTGCTCCAGCGTTTCCACATCTGCTGCGATCAACGCATCGATGTGCTCGAAATGCTGGGCGAGGGTGCTTGCCGCTTTCGATCCTACATAACGGATTCCAAGTCCGAATAACAGCCGCTCCAAAGAGTTCTGTTTCGATGCTTCCAAAGCGTTCAATAGATTCTGTACCGACTTCTCCCCCATACGCTCCAACTGAAGGAGCTCTTCCTTGTCCAGTTTATATAGATCCGCGATATTGTGGATGAGGGACTCCTGGAAAAGCTGAGCGATCACCTTTTCCCCAAGGCCGTCGATATCCATAGCATTACGGGAAACGAAATGGATGAGTCCTTCACGAAGCTGAGCCGGGCAGTTCGGGTTGATGCAGCGCAGTGCCACTTCTTCATCCAGACGGACAAGCTCACTGCCGCACTCCGGGCATGTATCCGGCATCTGGTAAGGCTCTTCTTCCCCTGTTCTCTGCTCTGTCAATACACGCACCACTTCTGGAATAATGTCGCCGGCTTTCTTGATGACGACGGTGTCCCCGATCCGGATGTCTTTTTCCTTGATCAGGTCCTCGTTATGGAGCGAGGCACGCTGTACGGTCGTTCCTGCAACTTTGACAGGCTCAAGCACAGCCGTAGGTGTCACTGCGCCCGTGCGGCCGACGCTCAATTCGATATCTTTCAGCTTCGTAACCGCCTCTTCTGCCGGGAATTTATAAGCGGTGGCCCAACGCGGGCTTTTTGCTGTAAAGCCGAGGGTATCCTGCTGATCCAGACGGTCTACCTTGATGACGATGCCGTCAATTTCATAATCCAAATCAGGTCTCCGTTCGACCCAGCTGTGAACATAGTCGATTACTTCCTCGATATTGTTACATTTTTTCCATTCTGGATTCGTTTTAAGTCCATAGTCCTTCATTCTTTCCAGTCGTTCGCTGTGCGAGCTTGTCGGGTCTTCTTCCCAGACACCGACTCCGTAAAGGAAGACGTCCAAGTTCCGCTTGGCAGCAACCTTCGGATCAAGCTGACGGAGTGATCCTGCCGCTGCGTTCCTTGGATTGGCAAACGGTTCCTCACCATTTGCCTCTTTCGCTTCGTTCAGACGGATAAACGACTGCTTCGGCATATAGGCTTCTCCGCGAACCTCCAGTGTGACCGGCTCTTTCAAGCGAAGCGGAATGTTCTTGATCGTACGAAGGTTATTCGTTATATCTTCCCCTGTCGTACCATCCCCCCGGGTTGCCCCGCGGACGAACACCCCGTTTTCATACTTAAGGCTGACGGCAAGACCGTCTATTTTCAATTCACAGACATAGCTGACTTCTTCTTCTGTCCCGTTCCTTACACGACGATCGAAATCACGTAATTCCTGATCGTCGAATGCGTTCCCGAGGCTGAGCATCGGAATGTCGTGCTGCACCTTCCGGAAGGCGTCGAGAGGTTCGCCCCCAACACGTTGAGAAGGCGAATCCGGAGTCTTCAAATCGGGAAACTCCGCCTCTAAGTCCATCAACTCCCGCATCTTTTGATCATACACGGCATCCGGGACACTCGGTGTGTCCAACGTATGATACTCGTAGCTGTATGTTTCCAGTTCTTGTCTTAAAGCCTCTATGCGCTGCTGCGCTTCCGCTGCGTTCATGCTTTTCACTTCCTTAAGCTTTCGTTATCGGAGCAAACCGGGCTAACAATCGTTTAATGCCTGTCGGAGCAGGGAAAGCAATGTCCAGTTCCATGGAATCTCCTTCTCCCTGAACCTTCACAACTGTCCCTGTCCCCCACTTCTTATGCTCTGCTTTATCACCAGGCTGCCAGCCGATCTTCTCTCCACCAGTCGACCCTGGTTTCTTCTTCGCCGCCCGTTTCTTCGGTGCAGGCGCAGCCATCGGTTTCGAACCAAACGGCATACTCTCCCTCTTCTTGTTGAAGAACGGAAGCTCTTCCTTCTCTTCTTTTCCATCCAGAAGGTCATCTGGAATTTCGCCGATAAAGCGGCTGACCGGGTTCATATTCGTCCGGCCGTAAAGCGTCCGCATTTTCGCATGAGAGAGGTAAAGTTCCTTCTCTGCCCTTGTAATACCGACATACGCGAGACGGCGCTCTTCTTCCATCTCCGTTTCATCCATCAGCGCACGGCTGTGAGGGAAGACATTCTCCTCCATCCCGATCAGGAAGACGACAGGGAACTCCAGGCCTTTGGCAGAGTGGAGCGTCATCAGTGTGACCGTGTCATCACTATTAGGGTCTTCATTCATAGAATCAATATCCGCAATAAGCGCCAGGTCAGTCAGGAATGCGATCAGAGTCTTGTCCTCTGCACTCTCCTCGAAGTTCTTGGTAACGGATTTGAATTCTTCAATGTTCTCGAGTCGGCTCTGTGCTTCAATACTTTTCTCGTTCAGCAGCATCTCCTCGTACCCGGTTTTGTCGATTACTTCCTGAACCATATCGGTGGCGGACAGAAACTCCTGCTGACTCGTCCAGTTCTGGATCATCTTCCGGAAACCGATGATCGCTTTTGCCGCTTTTGCACTGACACCGACGAAGTCGACTTCCGCCGCCGCTTCATAAAGCGAAATGTCATGATCCGCTGCATACGCAAGCATCTTATCCATACTCGTTTTCCCGACGCCGCGCTTCGGTTCGTTGACGACACGCTGGAAGCTGAGGTCATCATTCGGGTTCGCAATCAAACGGAGATAGGCGAGCATGTCTTTGATCTCTTTCCTGTCATAGAACTTCGTGCCGCCGACCATTTGGTAAGGGACGCCTGCTTTCACAAACGTTTCCTCGATGGTACGGGACTGGGCGTTCGTCCGGTAGAGGATGGCGATATCCTTGTAGCGGTATCTGCCTTGCCGGATCAGATCCTCGATCTTATCTGTGACGAACAGTCCTTCTTCCCGTTCCGTTCCAGCTTGATGGTAACGGATCTTTTCTCCACCTTTGTTGTCTGTCCACAAATGCTTCGGTTTGCGGCCGCTGTTGTTGTCGATTACATTGTTGGCAGCATTCAGGATCGTCTCTGTCGAACGGTAGTTCCGCTCCAGCAGAATGGTCCGGGCTGTCGGATAATCCTGTTCGAAGTTCAGGATGTTCTGAATATCCGCTCCGCGCCATGCATAAATGGATTGGTCCGAGTCACCGACGACACAGAGGTTCTCATAACGGCTCGCCAACTGTTTGACGAGTTGATACTGCGCATGGTTCGTATCCTGATACTCATCGACGTGGATATATTGAAAACGGCGCTGGTAATATTCCAGCACTTCCGGTACTTCATCAAACAAACGAAGCGTCTGCATAATCAAGTCATCAAAATCGAGCGACTGGTTCTTTTTCAGTTTCTTCTCATAGCCTTTATAAATTTCAGCGATCTGCTCTTCATGGACGTTTCCTGCCTGTCGTGCATAATCAGCAGCCGTCATCAGCTCGTTCTTGCTGTTACTGATCGCACCAAGCATCGCCCGCGGGTCCCATTTCTTTGGATCAAGGTTGATTTCCTTCAGCACCTGTTTGATGACAGAAAGCTGGTCGCTGGAGTCAAGGATAGAGAAATTACGATCATAACCGATCCTGTCGATGTCCCTTCTCAACATCCGTACACACATCGAGTGGAACGTGGACATCAGTATCTTTTCTCCATCCTGACCGACAAGCGATTCCACACGTTCTTTCATTTCACGTGCTGCTTTATTAGTAAAAGTAATCGCCAGAATATTTCTAGGCGCTACGTCTTTTTCGCTGAGTAAATAAGCAATGCGGTGTGTCAAAACACGCGTCTTTCCACTTCCGGCACCTGCCATGATTAAAAGCGGCCCTTCTGTGTGAGTAACCGCATTCCTTTGTTCTTCGTTCAAGCCTTGAATCAATGCGTTCAATGCCTGTGTCATAGGGGTCCACCATCCTTCAATGTATTGTTTTCACTGCTTCGACCGTCCCGATAGCAGATTCCATATCTTCATAAATCACATTACCGACGACGACGATATCGGCATGGGATGCCATCTCTCCGGCCTGTTCCGCCGAACGTATGCCCCCGCCGTATATCAGCGACGTCTTTTCCAATCGTTCTGATACTTGTCTAACCAGATCAGGATCGCCGTACATCCCGCTGTACTCCATATAAAAAACGGCAGTCGGAACATATGCTCCGCCATCTCTGCGTAGGCAAGCACATCTCTGTCCTGCGGCATGGTGCAGTTAGTCCGCTGGAATACTTTGGCCTCCGGATTGAGAACACAATACCCTTCCGGCATCATATCCTCCCAAGCGATGGCATCCGCATATTCCACAATTGCCTGGTGCTGCACGTCAATCATCCATTTCTTATCCTGGCTGTTCAACACCATCGGGATCAAGTATTTTTGAAAACCCGGCGCAATCGCTTCAATATCGGAAACTTCCAAATACACAGCTATATCATACTGCTGTACCCGGTCCTGAAGATCCGTTACATTCTCAAAAGTCACTCCATCCGTTCCGCCGATGATGATCCCATCCGTTCCCGACGTACAGACCTTCCTCAACGCATCCTCCGACAAATCTTTGTTTGGGTCAAGCTTGAACATATGATGGCACGAGCGTTTTTTGTACATTTCCGTCCTCCAAAACAGTTATCCATTCACTCATTATAGCAAATTTTGAAGCGTGGGTTGAGTGTTTCCACAGGGAAAATTGTCGACTCCGTGACATCAGGACATACAAAAAGCCGCCCCTTAAAAGAAGAGGCGGCTGTAAAGGCTGTCGGGAAGCTCTATGTCATAAAAAAGAAACCATCCCTTCCTTTTTGGATGGTTAAGTAAAAAGAAAGGAAACTATGTGAGCCTTCCATTCATGGGAAGGTGGATTTACTTGATTACGTGTGGCAGCAGTCTGGATGACGTGAACAACATCGTGACGAGACCGACACTCATGATCGTCATAGCGGAAAGGAGCAGCGTTTCCAGGGAAAACAGGTAGCCGCTCGCCCCAATGATCAAGGCGTCCAGCAGAAGAATGATAAAGCCGACATTAACTTTAAACCAGTCTGCAATCATCTGCGCAAGGAGGTCGGTCCCTCCGGTACTGGTATGATGCCTGAGCATTAACCCGATTCCTCCCCCGACAAGAGCCCCGCCGATGATCGAACTGATCACCGGGTCGAGAGGCAGATGATAAAAGCGGAGACCGCTGAACAAATCAATGGAAAAAGAAGAGATCAACAATCCATGGAGGCTGTTATAGAAGTAGGGACGGTAAAAGAACCAGGCAAGCAGAAAGATGGGAATACTGCAGCAAATTATCGTCAGCCCGACCTGCAGTCCCCATATGTAGTTAAAAATCATACCAAGACCAATGATCCCCCCGTCCAGCACATGATCAGGGATGAGAAATAAGTTGATACCGACGGATAGAACCAAGCTCCCGATCACGATCATCATCCCTTTTATCCACATCTCTCTCATCTCCCCGTCCCCCTCCTCTAATACAGTCTATGCCTGTCCGGAATAGGTTAGAAGAACGAGAGCGAACCTCCCTACATCCTTTTTATCAGATTGTACCACGCGACTCCACCATGGACGGAATTTGACCTTCCACAATGGACATAACCAAGCTTCTCATAGAAAGATATCAGCTCTTCTTTGCACGTCAAGGTGACTCCCTCCCTTCCATTTTCCTTCGCCAGCCGCTCTATCTCATGGAAAAGGGAAGCAGCGATCCCCTGCCTTCTTGCTTGTTCAGAAACGGCGACACCGAGAATTGCCTGATACCCTCCGCGCGATGGATTCGTTGTAATTCTTTCAAACAAATCATCTGTAATGAACGGGTTGTCTATGACAGGGCCGTTGATGTAGCCTAGAACGACTCCTCCTTTTTCTGCTACCAAAAAGGTATCCGCAATTAAGTGGATCCGTTCCAGCATTGCCTGCTTCGTTGCAGCTTCTCCCTCTGTAAATCCTTCTCTTTCAATCGTCATAAGCGAATCCAAGTCCGTCTTCCGGACATTACGTATTTCCATGACTGATCCCTGCTCCTTTTGAATAAAAAAAGCTGCCGGGTTGTCGGCAGCCTTTCTCCTTTATTCTACATGTTTCGCCTGAACACGGTCGAGTGCCTTCGTGTAGGCATCGTTCCCATAGTTCAAGCAGCGCTTCACGCGAGAAATCGTCGCTGTGGAAGCTCCTGTTTGTGTTTCAATTTTATGATACGTGTACCCTTCTCTCAGCATGCGGGCAACTTCCAGCCGTTGTGCCAGGGACTGTACTTCATTCATTGTTGCAAGATCATCAAAAAATTCATAGCATTCTTCGAGGTTCTGCAGGGACAGCACCGCTTCAAACAGCTGATCAAGCGTCTTCCCTCTCAGTTTATCGATCTGCATTCCCGTTTCCCTCCTTAATCAAAACGGACCTCCACCGATGACGGGATGATGTTCACCCACGTTTTCCCCGGCAGGAAAGCAAGTGCTTTGCCGTCCGCAAAGGGGAGGAGGCGTCCGTCGATATTTCTCCATTGTATTTCTTTCCGGATTCCTTTTTGCAGAAGCCAGCCGTCTCCACCGGACTTCAAATCGACTGCACGCCGCCCTTTCGTATCTATTACTTTATGGCCGGCACGGATGACCAGGACATTTTCGACCCCGATGGCAGTTCCATCCGCCGCATCTATCGTCGTTTCTCCATCACTTGAGCGCTGGAAAAGGCCGGATCGCTCTTTCCAATCAAATAGAACCTGCTGCGTCTCCGCATATCTAATGGCCATTCGATTTACCGGCTTCCCGTCCAGTTCCTGCTCAGAATCAAACGGCAGCGGTTCGTGTCTCTTGAAGGAGGTATATCCTTTATTTGAGGCAGCTTGCAGTATCCCATCTGTGATTAGATAGGAGTTGTGGGGCGCTTTCCTATCTGAAGTACGCTGGAAGAGCCAGCCGTTGTTATCGTAGATGGAACCGTTCAAGTAGGACACACCGCTCGCCGTCACTTGCTTCTGGATGGCAGTGGATGCCCCGTGATAGATATAGAGAGCATTCCACCCATCCGCAAGTTCAAGAAAGTAAGGCCTTGCACTTCGGACCGGACCTATTGTATCAGGAATATCACTGTGGAACAAAGCTAGGAAGCGAGTGATCGACCCTTCCGCCAGCGCTTCATAGACGACATCCGCCTTACTGAGCCCTGCTTGGGGTCTTGCATTCTGATGGTTGTTAATCATGACAGCTACAATTGGATCGTTCTGTTGATCCGGATTGATTTCTCCTGTCAACGGGAAAACGGTCTGCTCTCCTTCATTGATAATCACTCGTTCATCGTCCGCCGTCTGGTCTGTCACGGACCCTTCCTCTCGATCAACTCCGAACCAGCCGCAGGCAGCCAGCAGCGTGAGCACAAGTAAGAAGGTAAGTTTTCTCATGGAAGCACTTCCCTTTGTCCTATATTCCCTCTTCTATTTTAACGCATTATAGAAGGAAAGAGTACCTCTTTCTTTTTCACATCCATAATTCCAAGCGGTGTAATGCGGATATACGGCAGGTGCATGGATGATAGGAAAAGCAAGGTGTACACCGGGTCCGAAAAGGAAAACCCGTGTTCGTTCAAGCATTGTTTCATCCGTCTCTCCTCCTTCATTAAGTGCTGCAAAGGAAGATCAGACATCACCCCGCCCAACGGCAGTGAAAGCTCGAACAGAACTTCTCCTTCATTAACAAATACGATACCGCCGCCGATTTCATTCATCCGTTGGAATGCTTTTTTCATATCGGTCCTTGATTTACCAATTACAAGGATATCCCCGGTATTGCTGAACGAGCTGACCAACCCGCCAAGGGACTGTGTGAATCCTTTCAGCAGAGTGTTGACCATCCATTCGCCATCTCTGTCCATCAACATGATGAATGCTTCCTTGTTCTCATCAGACAAACGCTCCACGGAAGCATCCGTATCTATCGCATATGGTTTCATAATAACGTCATTGACCAGTTCAAGCCCGATCGGCATGGAGAACTGCATGTCCTTATCCGCGAGCTCCCAGTCGAGGGAAAGCTTCTCTATCCCGTTCTTTTCCCACGGAATCTCGATGCCTGTCGGGACAACCTCTCCCTCTTTCTTCACCCACTCCCCTTTGGCGATGACGGAGTGAGGGGTCGGATCTTTAGGATCTCTAAGGAAATTAAGGTGGGCGGCACGTCCTGCATTAAGACTGCCGACCCTGCTTTCGATTCCGAAGTGCCTCGCAGCCTGATACGTGGCCATCATATAGGCATCAATTTCAGGAACGCCCGCTTCTATAGCAATTCGAATGCACATGTTAATGATCCCCTCCTCATAAAAGCCGGGGGTGGATCCATCCGTCGTAAACATCATGTGGTCATACTGGGTATGCCCCATTTTCTCAAGTCCCTGTAAAATGTCAGGAAGATCCGGACGTATCGAAGAATAACGCAGCCCCGTATGGTAGCCGATCGACAGCCGTGTAATGACGTCCTCCGCCGTCATGGATTCATGCTCAGAATCCATCCCGAGGAGACGCATCTTCACTAACGTACGCTCCGATGCACCTGGAAGATGGGCTTCCAGCGGCTTCCGTGATCGTTTCGTTTCCTGCATCCAGTGCAGAATCTGCTCATTTCTTTCATATAGCACATCCGGCCAGGCCGTCAATTCCCCGCCCTGAATGACCGCATCATGCTCAATCCAATCCAGCACCTGTTCGTCGAAAGACTCTCTGTCTTCCTCCCTTAAAACCGTCTGAGGATCGAAGCGCGCCCACCAGTACATGGTTGCAGGA
>NZ_ANPF01000040.1:0-41725 GCF_000328325.1 Halobacillus sp. BAB-2008
CTTGTTGAGAGGAAACAGGGGCTTTTTGGATTCATTTCTTATGAGTAGTCGTTTTATTACCAAGGAAGTTGGGACTCATGGCATTCAAATGTCCCTAACCAACCGGATAGAGCACAACCGCCCCAGAATCCTACGCGTCCACTTTTCCAATCGCTTCCGAAAGAAGTGGAACCTGCGTGGTGAAGGGTGTCGGATGTCATGCTTTTTGCTTCCACGACGGAAGAGGTCGAACCTGTAACGTCCCCAAAGCTCAAGATACCTACAGCGGCTAAAGCGATTCCTACTTTTGCAAGTTTCTTCATAAAACATAACTCTCCTTTTGTTTTGTCATGGATGAGGATTAATTGGAAGTTTTTATCACATTACCAATTGATTCCATGCTTTTCAACGAAATAGGAGGATTTCGGCACTTTATTCCTATGACTGAATGTGCTGTTTACTACAGAAGTAGCAAGAAAGGATTTTCGAGGCTTTTTCATTTTAAATAGTTTGAATATTGTGTTCTATATGTATAGAATATAGGTAGGAGGGATAATATGGAATTATTTTCTGCAGGGACGAAGCTGAACAGAGAGACGTATGAGGTGGAGGTGAAGTCTTCTTTATTATGGGAAGCGGCTCTTGGCATTGCAGCCATTACCAACGATTCCTTATTGGACACGCTGGAATGGAAGGAGAAAGATCGGGAATTGATTCTTGCCTCTTTCTCAAGCGATATGATCGACCACCTATCCTATGTGAAAGAACATAATACATGGAAGACGCTTTTGCAGCTGCTTCATCAAGGGGACTTTACACAGATGAGTGAATTTCAGTCCTTTATCGAAGGGCTGTCGAATGAGGAATTGAAATCCTATGCTGTTCCTTATCTTGGGAGAAAGTATGAGGCCAGAAAACAAGAGCTTTTGGAAGGTTCTGAGGAAGCGCTGCATGTGCTCCAGAAAGAATTAAAGAATCATCCTTTCCTGCCCGGCTACTTGGCATTTATTATGCATGTTTCCGGCACACAGTTGAAGGAGCACTTGGGGAAGGTGATGGAAGGCTGGTTTGAGACCGTGATACGTCCGGATAAGGAAAAGCTTTCTTCCATTTTAACGAGAGATCATATTTCTAAACAGAAGAGGCAGAAGCAGATGAATGCGGAACAGCTTGTGGAGTGGGCAACAGATGGAGTGAAGTATCTCCCGGAGCCGGGAGTCCATAAAGTTATCCTTATCCCTCACTATATTTATCGTCCGTGGAATGTGGAGGCCGACTTGGAAGGCGTGAAGGTGTTTTACTATGCAGCAGCGAATGGAAGCATCTATCCGGAAGCGGATGTTCCGAACAAACAGCTGGTGCAAAGATACAAAGCGCTGGGGGATGAAACACGTTTGAGGGTATTGAAGCGGCTGATGGAGGAACCGCATTCGCTCCGATCGTTGACGACAGAGCTGGGAATGGGAAAGACGACCATTCACCATCATTTGAAACTGTTGAAATCTGCGCGACTTGTTAAGCAGGAAGGGAATGTTTATGAGGGAAATCCGGAAGTAATTGAATCTATGGGAACAGATATGAAAGCTTATTTGGGATGTAAATGAGGAGGGGAGCCGTTCCAGACGTTGTCGAAGATAAGAGACGATACACCTTTCGTCATCCGGCTTTCCGGTTCATTGGAGGGAATCTTGTATCTTTCTTCGGAGATCAAATCTACTTGATTGCTCTGCCACTGATTGTCTTATCCATCACAGGTTCTCCTTTAAGTATGGGAATCGTTGCGGCATTGGAAAGGCTGCCTGTTCTCCTTCAGCCGGTGGCTGGTGTGTGGACGGACCGTTTCAACAGGAAGTTCCTTCTTTTGGGAAGTGACCTGTCCCGATTTTCAGCTATTGGACTTTTAGGGATTCTATACATAACGGGTCAGCTGGAAATCTGGCATCTGTATGCAGCAGCACTGTTTGTGGGCGTGTGTACCCAACTCTATCAAACATCTCAGTTTGCTATTCTTCCTGAATTAGTAAAAGAGGAAGAGCTGCCGGCTATGAATGCTGTCAACAGTGGAACTTTTCAGGCTGCTGTGTTTCTGTCCCCGGGGCTTGGAGGGATTCTTCTGAGTATTTGGAACCCCGGAGTTGGATTGATCCTGAATAGTTTCTCGTTTCTGATCGGGGCTTTGGTCGTTTGGAGCCTTCCTATACAATCGCCGTCATGGAGTGGAAAGAACAAAGACGGAATGATATCCGGGTTGAAAGAAGGGTTTCGTTATGTTTGGTCTGTCAAAGCGATTCTTCACACGAACCTTGCTATGCTGTTTTCTGTTTTCGGAACGACCATGTTTCTTACCATGTACATTGTGCATTTGAATTCCACCATTAACATGGCCACCGTCCCCATTGGTTTTCTTCTTTCTGTTGGGGGCATTACAGCTGTGGCAGGATCCTTAGCGTCCAGCTGGCTCAGTAAACGAATGACATACCGGACGCTTCTCTTCTGCACAGGCGTTCTCGGCGGGGCGTCTATTGCAGGTTTCGCGGCAGGAGGGTCTTTCTGGTGGCTTGCTGTGATGAATGCCGTCGGTACAGGAACAGCTTCCATCAGCAGTCCATGTATCCTTACTATCCGTCAGCAGGGGAGTCCGGCGCATCTGCTCGGGAGAGTGCAGGCGACAAGCCGCTTCATGACGTGGTCCCTCATGCCGGTTTCCGCTTTATTTGCAGGATGGCTGGCGGAAGTGTACGGGACAACTGTTCCTATTCTGACAGGAGGATTACTTGTCCTGTCGGCCTCCTTTTTTTATCTTCATCCTGCCTTGGATAAGAGAAGGAGGATCTGAGGGAATAAATGGAACAGGAGTCTGATTTAAGCATAGGGGATTTTGATGCTATAATAAGAAGGTGTACTTTCCATTTATAGGGGCGGAAAACGCTGCTGTATTTTTTTCATAAACCTTAAGCCGGTTTTCACTTTTTTTGTACGGGAGAGATCTATATGAGTTCAGAATCAAAGATGAAGCTGTTCAGCATGAATTCCAATGAGCCGTTGGCGGAGGAAATAGCGGACATTCTGGAAGTACCTTTAGGAAAGAGTTCCGTCATCCGTTTCAGTGATGGAGAAATTACGATCAACATTGAAGAAAGCGTCCGCGGGGATGATGTGTATATCGTCCAACCGACGTCCCAGCCTGTCAACGAGAACTTGATGGAGCTGCTTATTATGATTGATGCGATGAAACGTGCTTCTGCGAAGACGATCAACGTCGTCATTCCTTACTTCGGTTATGCACGTCAAGACCGAAAGGCACGTCCTCGTGAGCCGATCACTGCGAAATTGATTGCAAACCTTCTGGAAACAGCGGGCATATCACGTGTGATCACTCTCGACCTGCATGCGCCTCAAATCCAAGGCTTCTTCAATACGCCGGTGGATCAGCTGCTTGGTATTCCGATTCTTGCACAGTATTACAAAGAAAATTATAAGAATCTGCAGGATACAGTCATCGTTGCACCGGATACGAGTGGTTTAAGCCGCGCAAGAAGAATGGCCAACATTCTGGATCTGCCGATTGCTTTCGTAGATAAGCGCAGGCAGGGGCCGGGAGAACCAGGTCAGGTTAATGTCATCGGTGACATAGAAGGCAAACACGTAATTATCGTGGATGATATGATTGATACCGCCGATACAGTTACAATTGCTGCGGAAGCGCTCCTCAAGCATGATGTGAAAGATATCTATGCCTGTGGAACTCATGCCGTACTTTCGGATCCATCTGTGAAGAAAATCGATCAATCGCCGATCAAAGAGCTGCTTGTAACCAATTCTATTTTCCTTCCGGAGGAAAAGCGGATCTCTAAAATCAAGTCGCTGTCTGTGGCACCATTGCTTGCAGATGCACTCCTTCGTGTCCAACACGAGCACTCCGTCAGTGTTCTGTTCGATTAATAGAAGACAAAAAAGCTGCCATTGCCTGGCAGCTTTTTTGTTAGAGATCGACTTTTGGTAAGGCGTAGTGCAGGTGGTTCTGAATGAAAGCATGGGTGTGCTCAATGATCGTTTCCTGATCATTATCCATCGATGCGACATGGTAAGAGTCCTCAAGCACCACTTTGGACTTCTGCTTCGAACCAACACGTTGAAGGATGAAGTCGGTGTTTGCCGGTGGAACGACATGATCGATCCTGGATTGGAAACAGCTGATCGGACAGGATACGGCGGGAAGCCGTTTCTGGACCACTTCCATGTATTGAAGCAGCTGTCGATATGCAAATCGCGGGGTTCTGGTATAGGTGATTTCTTCCACGTCGTTTTTCTTGATGTCCGGACGTCCTTCTTCGATCCACATCGGACAATCATTCCTGTTATAAGTAGAGAAAGAGGGGATGGACATAGCTGGATTAATCAACAGGATACCGTCTATTGCCTTATGCCGGCTGGCAAGGTCGAGCGTCAACGTGCCGCCCATCGATTGACCGACAACATAAACCCGGCCGCACTGGGCGCTTAACTCGCTGTAGGCTTCTTCCAAGCATAAGAACCAGTCGGAGAAAGAACAGTGCTTCAGATCTTCCCCATGTGTTCCATGGCCTGCAAGCCTTGGTGCTTTAACGGTGTAGCCTTTGGATGCAAACGCCGTCCCAAGGTCCTTCATGCTTTGTGGTGTACCTAAAAAACCATGACACAAAAGGATCCCGACGCCGTTACTGCCTTCGTACGTAAACGATTCTGCTCCATTGATTACCGGATATGATTCGTACATCCTTCCACTCCTTTGTCCTCTTGAGGATCGAATTTGCTATTATTGGTATTAAACTACAATAATTCCTATCAGTCAACTAGGTATTAAAAATAATTTAATTCTTCGGTTGTCTTCTGGGAATTTCAGCTTTACATACGTAGCGCATATTGTATAATTTTAAATAGTAATCGTTACTCTTTAATTATGTTATGTATATTCAGCAAAAGAATCGAGGGAAAAGGCGTGAGTCATTATCTGCGCAACATACTAAAAAAGAATGTCCTGCTTCAGATGAATCCTGACAAAAGAGAATTATATACCTATGTCATTCAAATGGAGGATGAACTTGCAGAAACAGTGTCGACCCCGGACGATTTCATTCGATTGATAAGCAGCGATCAACCACACCGGAAGGCCGCCCGAAGGTTTGGTATGACGTTGTTTGAACTTCTTCAAACCATGAAAGATCTGGAGAGAGACATCCATCAGCATACGCTTGAGATGGAAGCAGCTGTCAGATGGATAGACTATACAGAAAAGATGGGAAGGGAAGACGGTTTCCGCTGCTTCCTTGTCTATATTCCTTCTCCCCGCTTATGAAAAGGACCAGGATGCTGGTCCTTTTTTTTTTTCTGTCAGAGACCTCGCATGGATTGCTGTTTACGGTTTAAAAAAATGACATTAGAATATAGGTATAAAGAATTTTCTGCAAAAACCCTGGTTTCCTGGTGAAGATGGGTTCAGCTGACAGAGAAAGGCAAACAGGATCAAGCCTTGGGAATGAAAGCGGGGAGGGGTTCGTATGGAAGATTTATATCGAGTGGTCATTGTAGATGATGAAATGCTGATCAGGCAGGGGATCATCAATTATATCGACTGGGAGAGTCAGGGATTCCGTATTGTGGGAGAAGCATCAAACGGGAAAGAGGCGCTGCAGCTTGTCGATGAGCTTCATCCACATCTGCTTATTACGGATATCGTTATGCCGGGCATGAACGGAATTGAATTAGTGAAGGCCGTCAAGGAACGGCATCCGTCCGTTGAAATTATCGTACTGAGCAGTTTTGAGAACTTCGACTATGTGCGTTCCGCCTTTCAATTCGGTATTGCCGATTATATATTAAAGCCGAAATTGAACGGGGAAGAGCTGATTCGGACGTTAAATCGGATTTCGCCGAATACAGCAGACAACCCGGTTGAATATGAAAAAGATATCTCCTTGGAAGATCTTTTGCGTAAGAAATTGGAGGGACAGGAGTGGACGGCGGAAGAAGAAGAGAAGTTACAGGCATTCCCGCAGGGAGCCTACACGCTCCTTGGATTGACCGAGACCCGACGGAATGGCGGCAATTCGTCACTTATATCTCTGCATCAAAAATTATCCGAAGAGGGAGCGATTAAAGGAATTGAGTGGATCGCTGACGTTGAAAGCGATTTCAATGTGGCTCTGCTCATTTATGACTCCCTTCATACAGCTGCTGTCCAAGAAAGGCTGGTACGTTTCTCCGATGAATATGAAGGAGTCGGAGACCGCGCTCCGTGGGTCGTCAGTGCACCGTTTTTCTCTCTTAAGGAAGTCGGTGAAGTCTATCGCGACCAGGTTATTCGCTTGAAAGAATACGCCTTTTATATGCCGGAAGCTCCTATTCTTATGGAAGGGCTGCTGCCGGACTTGGAGCGGAAGGAGCGCCCATTCGATTTAAGTGGTTTCATTGATCGCTTCAAGCAGCGGAAATTCGATACGGCCATACAAAATTTAAGAAGGCACCTCGATGCCTTGACGAGTGATTATACTCTCGATATCTTTGAGTTTAAATCTTGGATGGAGAACGTCATTTTTAACAGCATTGTTCTCCTCGGCAATATGAAATATCCGGTGGATGACCTGGAAACGTTAAAGTATGAATACTTTGCAGTCATCAACGAGGCTGGGAATGTAAATGATGCGGTCGCACCTTTTTATGATTTTTTGGAGAAGGTTCAAGTGGTCGTTCAAGAGGATACCCAGAGGGAATGCCCGACCGATGTCCAGCGTCTGCTGCAATATATAGAAGAACACTATGCGGAACCGCTGTCCTTGACGACGCTTGCCAACTATTTTCACTTTAACGCATCTTATTTATCTACGTATTTCAGTACGCACCTTCATATCGGTTTCAGCGATTATTTGAACAAGGTGAGGATTGAGAAAGCGAAACGGCTGCTGGAATCGACGAATACGCCTGTAAGCGAAGTGAGTGAGCAGGTCGGTTATTCTGATCCAAGCTACTTTGGTAAAGTATTCAAGCGGCTGGTCGGTTCCTCTCCGGGAAAGTATCGTAAAAAAGCTATGGCAGCGAATTGAGGAAACCAGATGAAAAGACTGCGAGAATTTATTCGGAACAATCGGTTGTTCATGAAGATGTTTTTGGTCATGGTGATCAGTATTGTCGCTGTTTCGGTCTTAATTGCCTTCAGTACGATTCGAATGTCCAATAATTTATTCATGGAAACCTTCAGTATTACCAATACGAAAGTGTTGAATCAGATCAAGCAGGAATTCGAATCTTTCAGTAATGCAGTCGCATCTACTACCATGAATGTCCAGGATAACGGGACGATCAAGCGACTGCTGACGAGAGAGGATATGAATTCGGTAGAAGAATCGAAGTCGTACTACGGGATTACAGAACAGCTGGACCGTATTTATACAGATAGTCTGAATCAGGCTAATATGATCGTACTTGGCAACAATGGCCGTCTGTTCAATATGAAATATAACCATTGGCCTGTCACTGCAGATGCTCTGATCAACCATCCAATTACAGAAAATCTGCAGAAGAACCCGGACGAAATTCTGTACCAATTCATTCCTGCCAGTGAAATTTCAAATGGCAGAGATATGGTCGTTGCTTCTAAAGCCTTGACGGAAAGGTCGACTGGCAATATCTATGGATATGTATATATTCCCATCCGGGAAAGGGACGTTCACGCCTTTTATGAAGGGTTTACGAGTGAAGGGAATAGTGTGCTTGTCATGAACGGCCAGGGGGAGATCGTTTCCAGTAATAGGTCTGAATGGATCGGACGCCGTACCCCGCACCTTCTTTCCGTTGCAGAAGCTTCCGATGTAAACCGTAAGGAATATAGAGATGCGGAGGCGTTCGATAAGGACTATTTAATGATGTCAGAATCTCTGCCGGCTTTGGACATGTATGTCATTAATTTGATCGATCAGGAGGTCGTCGTCAATAACTTGATTGATACGAAGGAACTGGTGATGATCAGCGTAGGAATCGTCATCTTGGCCGTAGGAATCGTATTCATTATATCGAGGAGGATGACCAATTCCTTGAGCAGGCTGGTCGGACAGATTTCCAATATGTCAAAATACGATTTCCGAAAGCCGGTAGACGAAGAGGGTGGATACGAAGCCAGAAAGCTCGGCGAGGCTTTCAATTATATGTTGAACGAGCTTCAGGATCATGTGGATATTCTGCTGAAAACGCAGCGGCAGGCGAGAAAAGCGGAACTTGAGGCCCTTCAACACCAGATCAATCCCCATTTCTTATACAATACGTTGACTTCTGTTAAATTCATGGTGAAAGAAGGGAAGAAAGAAGAAGCATTCGATACGATCGATGCGCTTATTCCTTTGCTGCAGAATGCACTCGGAAACGTGGATGAAACCATTACCGTAGAGCAGGAAGCTGCGAACATCGAGCACTATATCCTTATTAATCGGATGCGTTATGGAAACAAAATTAAGGTGAATACGCTTATTTCCCCTGACTGTCTTCATTATCATTTACCTAAGCTGGTGATCCAGCCTTTCCTGGAAAATGCTTTCTTTCATGCATTTACGGACAAAAAGGAAGGCTTCATTCAAATTCTCATTGCCCAGCGGGAGGACAAACTGGTCTGTGAAGTTGTGGATACAGGAGACGGCATGCGGATGGAAACGTTCCGAAATCAGAAGGAGAAACGAAAGTTGTTCAGCGGTATAGGGATTCGGAACGTACATGATCGAATCCAGATGTTGTTCGGAGAACATTACGGAGTAGAAATAGCCAGTGAGTGGAAAAAGGGCACGAAAGTGAAAATAGTTCTACCATTACTCGAAGGAAATCCTAAAGATATGACCATACCTATAAATAATACCAAAATAGGTCCATCGTAATCATAGAAACTCCAAAGATAGTTAAATAATTTTCTAAAGATCGTTCTAACGGTCTTTTTTTTTATCCGTTATGATAAATATAGGCGTAATGATAACGCTTACAAATAAAAGGGGGTTTTCGTTGTGAAAGGTTTTCTTTTTAAGAAAAGTTGGGTGTTCGCTTTAGCTCTGATCGCTATTTTCACACTTGCTGCTTGTTCTTCGGATGAATCGAGCGGTAGTGATGGAGGTGGGGAAGATTCCAATAAAGTCACAGCATGGGCGTGGGATCCGAAGTTCAATATAGCAGCATTGGAAATTGCTAAAGATGCCTACGAAGGCGATGCAGAAATCGAAATTATTGAAAATGCTCAAGATGATATCGTACAGAAATTGAATACAGGACTCAGTTCCGGAACAATGAAAGGTATGCCGAACATCGTTCTGATTGAAGACCAGCGTGCTCAAAGTTTCTTGAAATCTTATCCTGATGCTTTTTATCCAATTGATGATTATATGAATCCAGATGATTTCGCATCCTATAAGATCGCTCCGACGAGCTTGGATGGAAAGCAGTACGGACTTCCTTTTGATACAGGCGTTATGGGGCTTTACTTCCGTACGGACTACTTGGAAGAAGCCGGTTATACGAAAGAAGATCTGACAGACATCACGTGGGATGAATTCATTGCCATCGGTAAAGACGTGAAAGAGAAAACAGGAAAAGACATGGTTTCCATGGATCCTAATGATCTTGGAATCGTCCGTGCCATGATCCAGTCTGCTGGTAAATGGTATGTCGAGGAAGATGGAGAAACATTGAACATTGAAGGTAACGAAGCACTGAAGAAAGCGTTCGAAACTTACAAGTCCATGATGGAAGCGGATATTGTGAAAGCGAATTCAGACTGGAGTCAATATGTCGCTGCCTTTAACAGTGGAGACATTGCGACAGTTCCGACTGGTAACTGGATCGGTGCAAGCATCATGGCGGAAGAATCCCAGTCCGGTAAATGGGCGGTCGCTCCAATTCCAAAACTTGATGTAGAGGGTGCCGTCAACGCATCGAACCTTGGAGGAAGCTCCTTCTATGTGTTGAACATCGATGGGAAAGAGAAAGCAGCTGAATTCCTGGGTGAAACTTTCGGAAGCAATACTGATTTCTATCAGGATCTAATTACGGAAGTAGGAGCTGTCGCTACGTACTCTCCAGCAGCAGAGGGAGAAGCTTATCAGCAGGAAAGCGAATTCTTCGGCGGACAGAAATTGGTCTCTGACTTGTCTGAATGGACAAACGAGATCCCGGCTGTCGATTACGGAACGCACACGTACGCCATTGAAGATATCCTTGTAGCGGAAATGCAGAACTACTTGAACGGAAAAGAATTGGATGCTGTGCTCGCAGATGCTCAAGCTCAGGCAGAAGCGCAGTTGAAATAATTCCGTTAGAAATCAGTCAGGACTGATTCACTAAAAAAGGGGTTCTTGGGAAGTGTTCATGCTTTCGAAGAATCCCTTTCTTTACAAAAAAGTGTGGATCAGGCGGAAAGAGGAGGAAGTACAAAATGAGCAATTCCATGGAAAGTACCAGTTCTACTTATGTGGAGAAAAGTAAGAAGAACGGAACGAAACGGTGGTTTAAAAAGAATTATGTCGGTTGGTTGTTCATCATCATTGCCATTCTTGGAATCGCAGTGTTCTATTTCTATCCAATGTTACGAGCTTTGCTGCTGTCCTTCCAATCCGGTATGGGAGCCAATCTTGAATATGTAGGGCTGGATAACTATATTCGCCTCTTCAGTGATCCCACCTTCATAGCAGCTCTGACAAACACGTTCATTTATCTTCTTGTGCAAGTGCCTGTCATGATCATTCTGGCTCTGGTCTTTTCGGTCATCCTGAATGATTCGACGTTGAAATTCAAAGGATTTTTCCGGACGGCAATTTTCCTTCCGTGTGTCACTTCATTGGTCGCCTATGCAGTTATCTTTAAATACTTATTCGGTGTCGATGGTTTAATCAACACGTTCCTGTTGGATCTTTCTCTCATTTCGGAACCGTTGAACTGGCTGGCGGATCCACTGCTTGCCAAGATCACGATCATTCTTGCCATCACATGGCGCTGGACGGGTTACAATATGATTTTCTATCTATCGGCCTTGCAGAACGTAGATAAGTCCATGTATGAGGCGGCAAAAATAGACGGTGCGTCAAGCATTCAACGTTTCTTCTATATTACTGTCCCTATGTTAAAGCCGATCATCTTGTTCACTTCCATCATGTCTACGATCGGAACACTTCAGATCTTTGATGAAATCATGAACATCACAGGTGGTGGACCGGGTAACGCAACCCTATCTATCTCCATGTACATCTATAATCTATCATTCAAGTACAGCCCTGATTTTGGTTATGCAGCGACTGTATCTTACGTAATCGTTATCCTTGTGGTTATCTTCTCGCTAATTCAATTTAAAGTGGCAGGTGAAGAAAAATGAAGAAAGCAAAACGAATCGGTGTCTATGTGTTTTTGAGTGTCGCGGCGTTGTTCTCTATCTTCCCGTTTTTGTGGATGATTGTGAGCATGACCAACAAGTCGGTGGACGTTACTCAAGGGCGCTTGCTGCCGGGTACCCATCTATTTGAAAACATCCGTGTGTTGTTCGAGTCAGTGGATGTCGTCACGGCGCTCGTAAACTCTACGATCATTGCCGTCATCACGACATTTTTGACTTTGTTGATCGGTTCCCTTGCTGGTTATGGGTTTGAAATTTACCGCTCACCGGGCAAGGACCGCATATTTAATGTTCTTCTTCTTTCTATGATGATTCCGTTTGCAGCCATCATGATTCCGCTTTACCGTTTGTTCGGAGGCGTATCTTCCACCATCCCGTTTCTTGGAATCGATACCCTCGCGGCTGCCATCCTGCCGACCGTCATTACGGCATTCTTTATCTTCTTCTTCCGTCAGAATACGAAGATGTTCGCGAAGGAATTAGTGGAAGCCGGGCGTATGGACGGGTTGAGTGAGCTGGGTATCTTCTTCCGTATCTACCTGCCTACAATGAAAACGACGTATGCAGCTGCAGCGATCATTGCATTTATGAACAGCTGGAACAACTATCTATGGCCGTTGGTCATTTTGCAGTCGCCTGAAAACCAGACGATCCCGTTGTTAATTTCCAATCTTGGTGCAGGATATTCTCCGGATTACGGAGTAATCATGACTGCCATTGTTATCGCGACACTGCCGACAGCGCTTGTATTCTTCATTATGCAGAAGCATTTCGTAGCTGGAATGATGGGTTCTGTCAAAGGTTAAGAGAAACAGCTGATATAAGGAGGTTCATCCATGGAATTAAAGCCGCATGATTATGAAAATATCAAGGTGTTGGAACGGAATCGTAGAAGAGAGCGGGCACACTTCTTTCCTTATAAAAAGGAACAGGCAGCATGGACGTTTGAGAGGGAGTGTTCGCCTTCCTTCCAATCTCTCAACGGAAATTGGAAGTTCCATTATGCTGAAAATCCGCTTGATGCCCCGGAACGTTTCTATGAAACGAATTATGATGTCATGGATTGGGAGGAGCTTCCGGTCCCCTCGTCCTGGCAGATGCACGGCTATGGGAAACCGGCTTATACGAACGTTGTCTATCCATTCCCTGTCGATCCACCCTATGTACCGGATGAGAATCCGACAGGGTCCTATGTACGGGAATTCTATGTTCCTGAGGAGTGGCTGGAGGAGAAAGTATTCGTCAAATTCGAAGGAGTAGACAGTGCTTTCCATTTATGGGTGAACGGAAAAGAGGCAGGATACAGCCAGGGAAGCCGTATCCCCTCTGAGTTCGACCTTACTCCGTTTCTTAAAGCAGGTACGAACAGAATCGCCGTTCGGGTATATCAATGGTCGGACGGTTCGTATATAGAAGATCAGGATATGTGGTGGTTGAGCGGCATCTTTCGGGATGTCTATTTGCTTGTCGTTCCAAAAGTACATATCGACGATATCTTCGTGAAGACGGTATGGAAACAATCGTCCGATGTCGCAGAGTTGGTCGTGGAAACCAAGGTGGAGAACGGAACAGGAAAAGACATATCCGGTTATTCGCTTGACTATCAATTCTTTGATAAAGAGAAGCAGCCTGTATTCTCCGAAATCCATGATCCGTTGGAAGACCTGGCACCTGTCCGTGAATTCTCTGTAATGAAGCCACGGCTTTGGTCTTCAGAAGATCCTTACTTATATACGTTACTCCTTACCTTGAAAGACGGGGAAGGAAAGACCGTAGAGATTATCCCTTTGAAAGTCGGGTTCCGTTCCATTGAGCTTGTAGATGGACAATTCCTTGTCAACGGCGCTGCTGTGAAACTGAAAGGCGTCAACCGCCATGATCACCATCCGGAACTAGGCCGTGCCGTTCCTTTCGAGTGGATGAAACAAGATGTTCTTTTGATGAAGCAGCATAACATCAACGCCGTCCGTACGGCCCACTATCCTAACGATCCAAGATTCTATGACTTGTGTGATCAATACGGCTTGTACGTCATTGATGAAGCGGATTTGGAATGCCATGGTTTCGAAGTCATCGGGGACTGGAATGCACTGAGTGATGACCCTGAATGGAAAGATGCTTATGTAGACCGAATGAAGCGGATGGTTGCCCGGGATAAGAACCGCCCGTCCATCATCATGTGGTCGCTTGGGAATGAGTCCGGTTTCGGAAGCAACCATCAGGAAATGGCCCGCTGGGTGAAGGAATACGATGACACGCGTCTGGTTCATTATGAAGGGGAGAGTCGCGCCCTTGCTTCCTCGGAACGCTTCTATGATCCGAAAATAGATCCGGAAGCTTCCGATGTATTTACAACGATGTACACGTCTGTAGAAGAAATGGAGGCATTAGGGAAGCGTAAGGATTTGAAGAAGCCGCACATATTGTGTGAATATGCCCATGCCATGGGGAACGGACCTGGAGGATTGCAGGAGTACTGGGATACCTTTTATCGATACGACCGTCTGCAGGGAGGATTCGTATGGGAATGGCTGGACCACGGAATCTTACAGACGAACGAAGACGGTGAGGAATATTATGCCTACGGAGGGGACTTCGGTGAACGTCCTCACGATTCCAATTTCGTTATCGACGGTTTGGTCATGCCGGACCGCACCCCGTCTCCGGCGCTTGCAGAATACAAAAAGGTGATAGAACCTGTACGTATGGAAGCGGCAGACCTTGCAAAAGGGACAATCGACGTAACCAACCGCTATGATTTCCTTTCTCTTGACCACCTGCACGCTTCCTGGAAAGTGATGGAAGGAGAACGCTGTCTGGATAGTGGAGTGGTTTCATTAGAAGGGATCATGCCGGGCGAATCGAAAACGGTGGACATTCCTTTTCTATCTCTGAAGGATAAAGCGTTCGAAGAGGAAGTATGGCTGACAGTAGAATGCAGGCTCGCTCACGAAACAGACTGGGCGGAGACTGGGCACGAGATTGCCTGGGCGCAGTTTGAGCTTCCGGCACAGCTATTGACGGTTAATAATCAAGCAGAGCCCCATTCGCCGATTACGCGGGTAGAGGACGAGCGACACCTTCGCTTGGACGGAGGTTCTTTCGCCGCCATATGGTCGAAGAAGGACGGCATGCTGACGGAATGGACGTATCAAGGGATATCCATGCTCGAGAAAGGCCCTGCTCTTCATCTGTGGAGGGCACCTATTGACAATGACCTATGGGGACAGGATCAATGGAAGGAAACCCCTTCGATAAAAGAGTGGAGAGACGCCGGGCTTTCGGATATGCGTCATCGCCTGCGATCGCTTCATTATCAAGCACATGCTGATAACCGGATGGAGGTTACGGTAGAAACACGTGTGGCTCCACCGTCCCTGAACTGGGGCTTGGACGTGACCTATCGTTACCTTGTACAGGAAGACGGCATCATCGATCTTCAGGTGAAAGGGGAACCTTACGGGAAACCCCCGGAAACCTTCCCGAGGATTGGTTTAAAAATGGAACTCCCAGCCGGACTGGATCACGTAAAATGGTTCGGACGTGGACCGGGTGAAGCTTATATCGACAGCAGGCAGTCGGCCCGTATCGGAGTATGGTCCAAGCACGTAGAGGAGCTTCGTACTCCTTATGTCTTCCCTCAGGAGAACGGGAATCGTCATGAAGTCCGCTGGATGAAGCTTCATCGTTTAGATGGGATAGGTTTGCAGGTGAAGAGTGCTTCTTTGTTCGACTTCAACGCCCACTATTACACCGTCGAAAACTTGGAAGCTGCCAAACATACGTATGACCTGAAAAAAGAAGACTTCCTGACGCTTTTGATAGACCATCGCCAGCATGGGTTGGGGTCTGCAAGCTGTGGACCGGATGTATTGGAGAAGTATCAGCTGAAGAGCGGGCCATTCCAGTTCAGGGTGTCCATGGTGCCCACCATCTGATAGCGGTCCGCCTCGCTTGTATTCAGGAAGAAGTGTGACATTTAAGATCGTCCAAATGAAGAAGGAGGAGCGCCATGCTTACAGCTGAAAACGGTCAATTTCTTTTAAATGATAAGCCCTTTCAAATCCTTTCCGGTGCCATTCACTATTTCCGTACCGTCCCGGAGCACTGGGAAGACAGACTGGAAAAATTGAAGGCTCTCGGATTGAATACGGTAGAAACGTATGTCCCTTGGAACCTGCATGAACCGCGCAGAGGGGAGTTCGAATTCTCGGGCTTAGCCGATATCGAAGGTTTCATACAGACAGCGGCCGATCTGGGACTCTATGTGATCGTCCGTCCAGCCCCGTATATTTGTGCCGAATGGGAGATGGGAGGGCTTCCCTCCTGGCTGCTGAAGGACAAGGATGTTGTCATGAGAAGCAGTGATCCCGTTTATCTGTCGTACGTAGAAAGTTATTACAAAGAGCTACTTCCTAAGTTCGTCCCGCACCTATACCAGAACGGCGGTCCGATCATCGCGATGCAGATTGAGAATGAGTACGGCGCCTACGGCAATGATCAGAAATATTTGACGTTCCTTAAGAAACAATACGAGCAGCATGGTCTGGATACCTTCCTCTTCACATCAGACGGTCCAGACTTTATCGAACAGGGATCACTCCCGGACGTGACGACAACGTTGAACTTCGGTTCCAAGGTGGAGCAGGCGTTTGAACGTCTGGATGCATTCAAGACGGGTTCACCGAAGATGGTTGCAGAATTTTGGATCGGCTGGTTCGATTATTGGACAGGGGAGCATCACACCCGTGACGCAGGAGATGCTGCGGCTGTCTTCAGAGAATTGATGGAACGAAAAGCATCGGTCAACTTCTACATGTTCCATGGCGGCACGAACTTCGGGTTCATGAACGGAGCCAACCACTATGATGTCTACTACCCTACGATTACAAGCTATGATTATGACAGCTTGTTGACAGAGAGTGGAGCGATCACAGAGAAATACAATGCAGTGAAATCCATCCTTGCCGACTACCAAACCGTCCCGGCCGACTATGAGTCTGTGCTTTCATCCGAAGCTTACGGCAGGGTGGAAGTGGAGGAGGGCGTAAGTCTGTTCGATACCCTTGCCGAAATCGGGAAGCGGACGGCACACATAAAGCCGCTCTCTATGGAGGAAATTGACCAGGCTTATGGCTACACCCTTTATAAGACGACCGTCAACCGCTCCGGAGAGCTGAGTATGGGGATCGAAGCCGTTCATGACCGTGCTTTTATTTACGTTAATGGTACGTATCAGAAAACCATTTATATCAATGACGAACAGAAGAAAACGACACTCGTTTTCCCGGAAAAGATCAATACGCTGGAAATCCTCGTCGAGAATATGGGAAGAGCCAACTACGGTGAGCATCTGGAGGATCGTAAAGGCTTGACGAAGAATATTTGGCTCGGGGAGCAGTATTTCTTTGAATGGGAGATGTACGCCGTTGAATTGGATATCCTTCCTGAAAGCTACGCAAAGCAGGAGGACTCCCGTTATCCGAAATTCTTCCGCGGTACGTTCGATGCGCCGGGGAGACACGACACTTACATCGACAGTGAAGGGTTCACGAAGGGGAATCTCTTCGTAAACGGGTTCAATCTGGGGAGATATTGGAACACAGCCGGTCCTCAAAAGCGGATCTACGTCCCAGGCCCGCTGTTGAAGGAGCAAGGAAATGAACTGGTCATACTGGAATTAGAGCACTCTTCTGTTTCAGAAGTGCAGTTGGTGGATCAGCCTGAACTTGCCGCCGTTGTGAAATCATAAATGGAAAAGTCACCGCCTTACAGCGGTGACTTTTTTTGAGGAAGCACGATGCTGGATTTTTCTCATATAGCGGTGTAAAGTACCTACTAGTGGAAAAAAGACAGCGAGATTTGCAGGAGGAATAATAAGCATGAATTTAGATAAATATTTCGATCTTTTTGATCGTTCCCGAACAAGTGAAGAGGCGATGGAAGAGTTAAATGGTTTGTTCACGGATGACATGGTCTTCGTATTAAATGGCAGCAGGAAGCAGGGGCTGGATCAATGGAAGCTGTTCATGAAGCAGGTATTCACCAATAATACAGACATTAAGCATATGTATGAAGGTTGGGAAAAAGTCGAAGGAACCGATGCATATGAAACGCGGTGGGCCGTGTGCGGAAAGCTTGCAAATGGAAAGGTGTACACGCAGACAGGGAAGGACATTGCCCGTCTGGACGAAGCGGGCCGGATCAGCTATTTGGAAAACGTCCCGGATCAACAGGATTTGTTCCAAGGCTATTAAAGATGATAAAGCGCAGCTTATTCCATAAGCTGCGCTTTTTTTATGGAGGAAGGATGGAGAGAGTACAATCAGGATCAAAATCATTTACAGCGGCCAAAGGACCGATATTTCATGATTATGTTTTAACCCGGCGAGGAGAGGAATACTATGTAACAGAAAAGGAAAAGGAAAGGGAGTGTCTTCATGGGTAAATTCATCTTGAATCTCCTGGCGTTTATCCTTGTCGTCGTCGTTAACGGACTTGCGAACGCGCTGCCGCTGAATGGACAAACGACTGGTGAAATTTCCAACCGCCTCGATGTTCTATTTACACCGGCAGGGTATGTCTTCAGTATTTGGGGACTAATTTATCTTCTGCTTGGAATCTGGGTGCTGCGTCAGTTCCCGGCAAGCCGCAGAGATCTGCCGCTTTATCAAAATACGAGTGGACTTTTCGTCCTGAGCAGCCTGCTCAATAGTTTATGGATCTTCCTTTGGCATTATAATTACTTCGGTTTGACCGTGATCGTCATGCTGCTGCTATTGCTTACCCTGATCCGGCTGTATACGACAGTGAAAGCAAGCGGGGCATCGTTTTTCGATCTTCTGCCATTCTCCATCTATTTAGGGTGGATCAGTGTAGCGACGATCGCTAACATCAGCTATTATCTAACAGATATTGGATGGGACGGCTTTGGTCTTTCTGATACCGTCTGGACGATTATTCTGCTGGTTGTCGCCACGGTATTAGCGGTATTTTTCCTTGTAAGCGAAGAGGATTGGGTATATCCGCTCGTCTTCGTCTGGGCGTTCATAGGCATTGGTGTGCGCAACCAGGGTTCCGATGAGACGGTTGTCGTCTATACCGCTTACCTTTTGGCTGCGTTGATTTTCATCCTGACGATTGTATTCGGATTTAAACAAAAGAGAACAACATAAGTTTCGACACCTTGAAGAAATTCCGCTCTATAAGAGTTGGAATTTCTTTTTTTGGATTGAAAATTACAATGGAATTAATTTTATGTTACAAAGAGTCGGAACATGTCGAAACACCAGGGATTTGCTATTATAATAGATTCTAGTTTTTGTAATCGGAAGTACGAATTTTTGAAAAATAAGGGGTCAGGGAATGTGAGAATATTTATAGCCATAATCGCTGCATTCATTATCGCACCATTTATCTTAACCTCTCCTGCTGCCGCAGAAGCCGGGGATACTCCACAGATCGATAGTGAGTCAGGCATTGTCATGGAAGCGAATACAGGACGGATATTGTATGAAAAAAATGCAGAAGAGCGTTTGTACCCAGCCAGCTTGACGAAAATTGCGACCGCTATCTACGCTATCGAGCATGGGGATTTGGATGATACGGTAACAGTGAGTAAGCAGGCAAGTGAAACAGGCGGATCCAGTGTCTTCCTCAAAGAAGGCGATCAGATGAGGCTCGGTCAGCTCATTCAAGGATTGCTGCTTAATTCAGGAAACGATGCAGGGGTAGCGATTGCGGAGCACCTCAGCGGAAGCACGGGGCAGTTTGCTAAGGATCTGAACGTATACCTGAAAGAGGAAGTGGGGGTGGAGAATACAACCTTCTTCAATCCACACGGCTTGTTTGATCCACGGCATATGACGACAGCGGAGGATTTGGCACGGATAACCGCTTATGCGATGAAGAATGATACCTTTAAAGAAATGTTCGGAAAGAAGCAGATAGACTGGGACAGTGAGTCTTGGGATACGACGTTATACACGCACCATAAGCTGATGCGGGAAATGCCGTATGACGGTGTGACTGGAGGCAAGACGGGGTATGTCGGACAGGCTGGCTTCACATTGGCAACGAGTGCCGAACGGGACGGTACCAGTCTTGTTGCCATCACGATGAAGAATAGTACGCAGCTCGGCGCTTACCATGATACGGAGAAACTGCTGGATTATGGGTTTGATAACTTTGAGACGACAACGGTATCTCCGGACGATGTCTATGACTTCATGGGTGAGCCTTATGCCGTCGAAGAGCCGTTGACATACACCCATTCCACTAATCATCCAATAGATCAGAACGTAATCCTGCCTGGTGTCTTGATTATTTCCAACCAAATGGGTGACGTCCTGACATCCGGTATGCTTCGGCAGGTAGACAGGAAGCGTACCACAGCAGGCGCTCTATCCGCTGTTGTGAAAGTGGATGACATATGGGACTATACGGGTCATCCGCTCGATCAGGATCTTACCGCACTTAAATATTGATCTAACAAGCCTTTCCTTAGACAGGAGAGGCTTTTTTTATTTGCTTTTCCCTCTATTGTTCAGACAAATTATGATTTTTTTCTAAAAAAGTGATCCAATTCTTTCCCTCTTCCGATAGCTGAGTAGAAACTATTTAATAAAGGAGAGTGTCAGATGAAACACTTGAAGAAAATCACGATCATGATGTTGGCGTTGGTCCTCCTCGTACCCTCCTCGCCATGGCATCAAACAGTCCTACGGTGAAAACACCGGCAGCAGATTTACGATCGACACTGGATCAGCTTTTATCGGAGCACTTCGTCCTTGCGACTACTTATATGATGAAGTCGTATGACGATGCACCTGATGCGGAACAGGTGTGGGAGAAGCTTGATCAAAACGCAGCGGATATGACACCTGCCATTGCCTCCGTCTATGGAGAGGAAGCGGCAGCGCAATTTGAAGAAATTTTCCGCGGCCACAATGATTATTCAGACGCGTTTGTGGAAGCAGCTAAGAATGATGATGCGGATGCACGTGAAATGGCGGAAGCGGAAGTAGATGAGTTCGTAAATGAATTCGGCAGTTTCCTGGCAGCCGCGACGGACGGAAATCTTCCGGAAGATGCAGCGAAGGAAGCATTGAAAGCGCATGAGCAGGATGTAGTCAATGTCTTCGATCACTATGTAAATGGAGACTACCAAGAAGCATATACGGCGTTCCGCGAAGGTTTTCAACGGATGTTCACGGTCAGTGAAGCGCTATCTACTGCGATTGTGACTCAAATGCCGGATCAATTCGATGGCACGAAGGCCGATACGAAGGCAGCAGATCTTCGTTCTAATCTGAATGCACTGGCAGCCGAGCACTTTGCATTAGCCGTCCTGGAAATGCAGAAGGGCTATGACCAGGCGGAGGATTATGATTTCGTGACATGGGCAGAAAATGAACATACGAAAGACTTCACAGCAGCCATTGCCTCTATTTACGGAGAAGATGGTGCGGCACAGTTTGAGCAGGTATGGCAGCAGGATCACATCAATGCACAAGCAGATGTCGTATCTGCCGCGCTGGAAGGGGACGAGGAAGCGAAGCAGATGGCTGAAGACAGTCTGCAGTTGTTTGCTAAAGACTTCGGTGCATTCCTGGATGCGGCGACAGAAGGAAATCTTCCAGCAGATGCAGCAACAGAAGCTGTTTGGTCTCATGAAGAAGACGTCCTGCAAACATTCGAAAGCTATGCTGGAGAGGATTATGAAGCAGCATACGATTCGTTCCGCGAAGGGTATGCATTCATGTTCGGTATCGGGGAAACATTAGGCGATGCGATCGTGATGCAGATGCCGGAACAATTCGGTACAGAAATGCCTGATGCAATGCCTGACACAGGTTTGGGCGGTATGAGTGATCAAGGCCAGTACATTTGGATGTGGATCGCATTCGGAGTGCTTGCTGCAGCAGGAGCAGGCTTCGTCTATCGTAAGAAGGCAACAGAATAAATGGGAAAACTGCCAGTATATTACTGGCAGTTTTTTTATTTGGTATAAACGAAGAGATGAAACTTTCATTTAAAAAATTCTGTCAATCTATTGATGAAAGCGGTTCATTGTGATAATGTTGTGTATGAAATTTACATATGAGAAACCGATTTACATATGTGAATGGGAAGGTGAGGAAAATGACGGTCAAATCAGCAGATCGTGTCATTTCTATATTGGATCACTTGAAGGATTATCCCAACGGTCTTTCCCTTAAAGAAATCGCCGCCCAGTTGGCTCTGCCGCAAAGCAGTACATTCCAACTGCTGCAGACGATGCAGAAACGGCATTTCCTGACGGTGGCTGAAGGGAAAGTATATAAACTAGGTCCGAAGCTCGTACAGATTGGAACGAGAGCTTTAGAGACACTCGATGTCTATGCCGATGCACGTCCTTATCTCCGTGAATTGATGGAGAAGGTCGAGGAGACGGTATTCATGGCAATGATGATTGAAGAAGAACTTGTCTATGTGGCGAAATTCGATAATTATCGGTCTATACGGACGACTGCACAGATCGGGATGCGGAAACCGTTGTACTGTACGGGTCTTGGAAAAGCCTTCTTAGCTTTTATGCCGGAACCTGTCAGTGACCATCTTCTTTCGAACATGAAATTGGAACCGATTACAAGTAAGACCCTTACAGATCCTCAAGCATTGAAAGAGCAGTTCGCGGGCTTTCGTGAACAGGGTTTCGCGATTGATGATGAAGAGAATGAAGTGGGATTGTATTGCTTGGCAGCTCCTATCTATAATGCTGCCGGCGAAATGGTTGCGGCAATCAGCACAGCCGGTCCCAAAACAAGGGTCCTCGGGCGTTACGAATTCGTTTCTGAATCTTTATTGACAGTTTCGAAAGCGATTTCAGAAAGGAATGGATACGTTTTATAAGGAGGGTACGAAATGGATGTAGTCACACTGGGAGAGACGATGGTTACTTTCACGTCCAAATCTTCAGGACTGATGCGTTACGCTTCAGACTTTGCAATGAAAGTGGCTGGTGCAGAATCGAACGTTGCCATCGCCCTTGCACGATTAGGACATGATGTTGGATTTATCAGCAAAGTAGGAGACGATGAATTCGGTGAGAAGGTTCGCAGCTTCATCCGAGGAGAAGGAGTGGACGTCAACAAAGTTACTTCGTACGGAGGAGCTCCTACAGGTATCATGTTCAAAGAGAAGCTGACACCGAACGAGATGCGGGTCCAGTATTACCGTAAAGGATCTGCAGCGAGTGCGATGACTCCGGACGATCTGGACGAATCCTATATCGCCGGCGCCCGGTTCCTGCATATTACAGGTATTACACCAGCGCTCAGTTCAAGTTGTCTTGAAAGCGTTTTAACTGCTGTTCATTATGCCAAGCGTAACGGCGTAACAGTGGTTTTCGATCCGAATCTGCGGAAGAAGTTGTGGGGAGAAGAAGAAGCACGATCGGCTCTGTTGGAAATTGCCTCCATGGCGGACATTGTGCTGCCCGGTATCGATGAAGCAGAATTCCTTTTTGGACCATCTTCTACGGAGCAGCTGGCTGATAGATTTCATGAACTTGGAGCTTCTGTCGTCATCATGAAGCTCGGCAAAAGGGGAGCTTACGTGAAAGACCATTCATTCACAGGCTATGTCGATGGTTATCCCATCGATGATGTGGTCGATCCGGTCGGTGCGGGCGATGCATTCGCAGCCGGCTGTCTCTCAGGCCTGCTGGACGGTTTGCCGGTAGAAGAGGCTTGCAGACGCGGAAATGCTGCAGGGGCCATGGTCACGTTAGTCGAGGGTGACGTAGAAGGTCTGCCAACGAAGGAACGTGTCGAAGCGTTTCAAAATCAGGATGTCAAAGAGGATGTAGAGCGATAAGGAGGAATGGACAAATGGGAACAGTCTTTCAACGAATGTTAGAGCATAAGCTTGTAGCGATTCTTCGTGGGCAACAAGAAGAAGATATAGTGAACATCGCCCAGTCGCTGCATGACGGTGGGGTGCACATGATGGAAATCACGGTGGATACTCCACGATTCGACGAGCATATCCGTCAAGTCAAGGAAGCTTTCGGTGAGCGCATGATTGTCGGAGCCGGAACGGTACTGGATCCGGAAACAGCACGGACAGCCATTCTTGCCGGAGCGCAGTTCATCTTCTCGCCGACGGTCGACAAAGAAACGATCACGATGGCGAAACGGTACGGCGTTGTAAGTATTCCGGGAGCAATGACTCCGACTGAGATTTTGACAGCCTATGAGCAGGGTGCAGACATGATTAAAGTCTTTCCGGCAGGAGCGATGGGACCTGGGTATATCAAAGATGTACACGGACCGCTGCCACACATCCCGTTAATGCCTACAGGTGGAGTCGACCTGTCCAACGTCCGCGAATACTTTGATAAAGGAGCAGTAGCCGCAGGGCTTGGCAGCTCGCTTGTCCCTTCCAATAAGACGATGGATGAAACGGCACTCAGGGAATTGACAGAAACGGCAAGACAATTCAGTGAAGCGATAAAGGATGTGGAGAGAGTATGAAAATCATAGATTACAAACTGTATCAGCTGCCACCACGTTGGTTGTTCTTGAAAATAGAAACTGATATAGGCGTCTGCGGATGGGGAGAGCCTGTTGTGGAAGGACGTACGCATACCGTTGCTGCCTGTGTTACAGAATTGATGGACTATCTGATTGGTAAAGATCCGCGTCACATTGAAGACCACTTCCAGGTATTGTACCGAGGCGGTTTCTATCGTGGAGGACCAATCCTGATGAGTGCCATTTCCGGTATCGAACAAGCGCTGTGGGACATCAAAGGGAAGTATTACCACATGCCTGTCCATGAAATGCTCGGCGGATCTGTCCGTGACAATATCCAAGTTTACTCTTGGATCGGAGGCGACCGGCCCAGCGATGTAGGAGCTGCTGCCAAGGAAAAAGCGGAGGCAGGCTTCACCGCAATTAAGATGAATGGTACAGAAGAAATGAATTACATAGACAGCTATACCAAAGTCGATGCAGCAGTAGCAAGGGTAGCGGGAATTCGTGAAGCTGTCGGACAGGATTTTGGAATTGGAATCGATTTCCACGGGCGCGTCCATAAAGCGATGGCGAAAATACTCGTCAAAGAGCTGGAGCAGTATCGTCCGATGTTCATTGAAGAGCCGGTTCTGACAGAAAATGCAGAGTCCTTTAGAGAGATTGCACAGCACACGACGACTCCGATTGCAACAGGCGAACGGAACTACACCCGCTGGGGATTCAAGCAATTATTGACGGATGGAGTAGTGGACATCATTCAGCCGGACTTGTCACACGCTGGTGGGATTCTGGAAACGAAAAAAATCGCCGCTATGGCAGAAGCCTTTGATGTAGCAGTCGCGCCGCACGCGCCGCTCGGACCGATCAATCTCGCAGCGTCCCTGCAGGTCGACGCCTGTACGCCTAACTGCATCATCCAGGAACAGAGTCTAGGTATTCACTATAACAAGGGAAGCGATCTGCTTGATTACCTTGTGGATCCGACCGTCTTTGAATATGAGAATGGTTCGGTGAAAATCCCGAAAGGACCAGGGCTTGGAATCGATATCAACGAAGAGAAAGTCAAGGAAATGTCGGAACAGGCGGAGCTTTGGAAGAATCCGATCTGGCGGCATGCGGACGGTACCGTCGCTGAATGGTAAAGAAAATTCACTCGTATTTACAACTATGAAGGAGAGATAATTATGTCTACAACAGGATTGATCCTGCTTGCAGTATTCGGAGTCGCTCTGCTGTTATTCCTCGTCATGAAGACAAAGCTGCAGGCGTTCATCGCGTTGATTCTTGTGAGTTATATTGTCGGGCTCTTGTCCGGAATGAATCCGATGGAAGTTTTGGAAGCGGTTCAGGCAGGGATGGGAGGTACCGTCGCTGAGGTCGCGGTCATCATCGGTATCGGAGCTATGTTCGGAGAAATTCTTAAAGCATCCGGCGGAGCGGAACGTCTTGCTTTGACCTTGATGAACAAATTCGGTGAAAAACGCGTCAACTGGGCGCTGGTGCTTACCGGTTTCATTATTTCCATTCCCGTTTTTCTAGATGTAGCCTTTGTCATTCTCGTTCCTATTTTATATAGTCTTGCACAGAAAACAGGGAAATCATTGCTGCACTTCGGTATTCCGTTGCTTGCAGGTCTTGCCGTTACACACAGCTTCATCCCGCCTACTCCGGGACCGATCGCTGTAGCATCCTTGATCGGTGCCAACATCGGCTGGGTTATCCTCTTCGGATTCATTGCCGGTATTCCGGCAGCGATCCTTGCAGGGCCGGTATTCGGAACGTACATCGGTAAGAAAATCCATGTCAAAGTGCCGGCGGAAATGCTGAAGAACATGGCAGAAGAAGCAAAAGGAAAAGAATACGATAAGGAGCTTCCAAGCTTCGGTATGATCGCTTTTCTTATCCTGCTTCCACTATTCTTGATTCTACTTAATACGTTCGGCAGTGCCGCTTTACCAGAAGGAAGCACGTGGGTAACGGTCTTCTCCTTCATCGGTGATCCCGGTGTTGCTTTAACAATGACCGCTTTAGTTACGTTCTATCTACTTGGAACACGCCGTGGTTATACGAAAGAGGAAATCCAGAAGATTGCCACGAAGTCTCTGGAACCTGCAGGTGTCATTATCTTGATCACCGGTGCCGGTGGAGTCTTCGGTGAGGTACTTGTACAAACAGGAATCGGCGATGTCCTTGCCGATACGATGAGTAACATGAATATGCCGATCATCGTCTTCGCCTTCCTTGTAGCTGCTGCTGTCCGTATCGCTCAAGGTTCGGCAACGGTAGCGATGGTTACTGCAGCAAGCTTGATTTCTCCTGTCATCAACACGATGGGAATCGAAGGTCCGATGCTTGCGCTGCTGGTTATTACCATTGCGTCTGGTGCTACTATTGCTTCTCACGTCAACGATTCAGGATTCTGGATGGTTAACCGATTCTTCGGATTGTCTGAGAAGGATACGTTGAAGTCGTGGACGGTGATGGAAACGATCATCGCGCTTGTCGGTTTCGGTGTTTCGCTCATCCTCAGCTTGTTTGTAGCATAAGGAAGAAAAACCAGCCCTTTGCAAAGGGCTGGTTTTTTTATTTTTTAGGAAGTGATATTCAGTGGGGAGAGGGCGGGCGCCGGGAATGTTTCTTCATTATTGGATAAGTGGAGATCGTTTGTTCTTGAAGATGAGATTCTAACAGCTAAATAGAAGTGAAGTCTATTTTTTGATTTTCTCAACAAGACGAAAACCAGCCCTTCATAAAGGGCTGGTTTTGTTATTTCAGCGAGTGACGCTGGATATTCGGAGCTTCTTCCTCGAATTCGTTTTGGAACGGAAGGTTTTCTTCGTTCTTATGGAATTCGGGAGGAGCTTGTGTGCCGGTTGATTTATAACGAATGTGGAATTCCTCCTGGAACTCCGGGACATCTTTCGGTTTGGCAGTAGGAAGCCTCATGCCTGTAATCCACATTTCGAATTTGTAAATACCACGATCGAGGATGACGCATAACTCTTCGAGAGACTGGGTCAGTTCATTCAAACAGTCCAACCCGTTTCTTAAAATAATTCCCCGTTCTTTCGCCTTTTCGATCGAATGCTCCAGGCGGTAAGGTTCGCCTTGGTATGCAAATTCGATAAAACAGCTGTTGCGGTCCCAGTTAAAGTGATAGTCGTCAATCTTCAGACGTTTCATGACTTTCTCAAGTTTTTTCTCACATATATTTTGTTCCTTGTGCGGCATCCATTTGAATAGAACGTTCTTAAATACTGGATTTTTGAACATACTAGTCACCTTCCTTTTAGTATAAGCCTGAACCTGTGAAGCGTGAACTGTACTATTATGTATAGTTCTACAAAAGGTGGAGAACCCCTCCCTGATATCCCTTTTAATTGCAAAAAATCCCATAATACATCAGACATCCATCGAGGCTTACTACCATTTTAATCCCTTTGACGGCAGAAAGGGAATGGGCGCAGGGAACTATTAGGTGCATGGGATTACTCTTTTTCTATTGCAGGGGCTGAGCTATTTTGTCTATTGAAAAGGCTTCCTGTCGAAGGTGACGTTCCTATTGTGGAAAAGGAAGCCGGAAAGAAACAGGAAGAGTGCATACGTGTTACTTTTCGCTCATTTTTAATAGATAACCGTTCGTAGGATAGGTAGATAACTTCACACGATTGATAGAGTCTTCATATATATAGTTAGGAGTAATCTCACTAAAACAGAAAGGAGTGTGGACATGAACGACGCATCAAGAAATTACTGGTCCTTATATGCAGAGTTTCTATCTGCTTTCCAGTCGATCAGATATAAAGGGTTCTCTATTCCTTACCTGTGTCATTTCAGGAGTTTGAACCATGAGAATACGTATATATGGGAGAACCTCCCGAATGCAGCATTCCGTAAACATTTATCCCATGATGTGAAGGATAGAAAGACTCTGCAGGCACTATTCGATCAATACAAGCAGTCCCATGTGAAAAAGAAAAAGAGTAAACTGTTTCCAAGGATGAAGGCTCCAAAGGGTAAAATCGTCTTGTACAATGCGGCCAATCTCCTTCGCTTCCCAAAGGAGACGATGGATCGGCATTTCCGGCCTGACCAGACCGTACTGCTTCAGGACTTTCCTGCAAAGAAAAAGCCGAAAATCGTTAAAGGGATTCCGGTCCAAGGTGTTCCCTCCAATTATTTGAGTTCCTATCGTGTCCCTGTAGAAGCAAGCGTCCAGGTGCTGCAGAAGCAGGCAGATAAAATCATTCAAGCATACTCTGGTCACCCTATGTTTAACCATGCATCGTTTCGAGTGAACTTCCACAAACAATTGGCAGGGATTGTCCAGAGAATTGAAGAGACGAATCGTTTCTTCCGGAAAACCCTGTATCCTGTATCGTTTTTGCATCCACCCATTATTATCAGAGCAGGACGATAGCTATGGTAGCGGCAGAAGCGGGTATCCCGACGGTTTGCATGCAGCATGGAATTATCGGGGATGAAATAGGGTACATGCCCCAAATTGCTGACGTGGAAGGAGTGTACGGACATTTTGAATCGGAATGGTTTCAGAAGGTCGGTGTAAAGAAGACGGCTGTTGAAATCATTGGTCATCCGCGGTTTGATAACCTCTTCCGCCGTTCGTCCCTGATGAAATCAGAGCTTGTCAATCAGCTGAAAATAAATCCGGGTAAAAAAACGATTCTTGTCATTGTAAGAGAAGATAAACAAGTCGATAAGTGGAAGACGCTGGTCCAGAACTTAAGTAAAGAAGGAAACTATAATATCATCATCAAAGACTTCCTCTATCGGGGCACACCTCATCCGCTCACGAAACTTTCTCCTCATATCTATTCATCCGCAGCGATTCCATTATATGATGTAATCCACCACAGCGACGTCGTCTTAACCTATTTATCAACCGTAGGTCTGGAAGCGATGATCGCGGATAAACCAGTGTTCGTCCTATCCACTACTTTTCCGACCTATACAGGTTATTTTGACAGACTGGTCCCGTTAGTAGATCCGCGTCCTATGAAAGTAGCCCGTATGGTAGGGAAATACTTCAGCGATGATCGATGGAAGCAGCAGGTGAAAGAAACACGGCAGGCGTTTCTAAATCATGCGTACCCAACGGCCAAGCCGTCCGGAACCAGACTGATGGAACTGCTTCGACGTCTCTCGAAGCAAGGGGGGATTCCGTTTGAATGATTATGAAAGAGACTATTGGAGTTCGTATTTCGATTTTCTTGATAAATTTAAAGCATTGAAGTTTATGGGTATTCCTGTGGCGCTTGTGCTTCCTTATTACGTCCTTATCATGGATCGCGGGCTGGATAAGTTGGGAACTCCGGCTGCTGGGAGAAGATGGTCTGTCCCATTAGCGAAGGAAGAAGAGCTGCAGTCACGCTTTGAACAAGTATTAAAGCCATATAAGAAAAGAAATACGAAAAGAAAAGGGAAAATCGTTTTTTATGATGCGGTATTAAGAATCCCCCAATACCTCTTACGGTCTTCCTTCTCCCCGGCCGAGACATTGATTCTCCGTCAGAAGCAGTCGGTCAATCCCTATACAGCTTATAAGACCAAGTACTTCTACTCGCTTCAGCAGGTGGATAAGGAAACGAAGAAATCGTTCATTAAAGAATGGAATAGTACGATGGATCAGTATGTCGACCATCCGATTTATGGAAATGTTCATTTTCGGAAGAAGGTCCGGATGCTGCTGCCTTCTGCGCTTATGCAGATCGCGGCAGCTGCCAAGTTCTTTGAAACGACAGAAGTTTCCTGTCTGATCGTCGGGACGACAAACAGCAGCGACAGCCGCAGTCTCGTACTTGCTGCCTCGCAGCGGGGCATTCCTACTATCTGTCTGCAGCATGGTATTCCTATGCTGGAGTTCGGTTATCTTCCTAAAGTGGCCACGTTCCAGGCGGTCTATGGGGAAAGAGACAAGCGATGGTATGAGAGCCGGGGGGTTCCGTCCATTACTCTGAGGATGATCGGCCACCCGCGCATGGATGATATTTATAAGAGGAAAGGAATGAGCAGAGAAGCCTTCTGTCATCGATTATCGTTGAATAAAAAGAGGAAGACTATCCTTTTGGTGCTTCATCATGAAGAGATGGAGATGGTGGATTCCATTCTTTCTGAGCTGCAAAAGAATGCAGTGTACAACATAGTAGTCAAGCGACGAAACGGCAGACAGCGCAAATCGGAGGCAACGCTTGCACTTGCCAAGAAATATAAAAAACTCACTTATGTCGATGATCTGCCTTTGCATGACGTTCTCCGTCATGTGGATGCGGTGATCAGTTATGACTCTACGATCGTTCTTGAGGCGATGCTTGCTGGAAAGGTTGTCCTGCTTTGGTCGCTGAACAGCCTGTCCCGCAGTTCTACCAATTATTACGATTCATTGGAATACTATCGATTTGAGAAGCCGGAAGAGCTCGTTGAAGCCCTCTGTCTTTTACTTGAGGATGGGTCGTATAAACAGGGGTATCATGCTGTAAGGGAAAAGACGATTGCATCCCTTTACCAGAACCGCAGTGGAACCTCCACAAAGGTTCTGGCAGAGCTTGTTCGATCTTTAATTCTGTAACGAACGATAAAAAGATAGAGTATCTTAGTCATCTACCAATACGCTTTTCCATAACTTTCATAGAATAACGTATGCTTGAAAATAGAAGGGGGGATAAAGAAAATGGAAGAAGAGAAAAAAACGATGGAAGAGCTTCATGACCACTGGAAGAGCAGCAGTACACCAGATTTGTATGCTCCGAGAGTAGAGAGAAGTGAGTTCCTGACCAAATATATCCGCAAATGCATCGTCCGAAATGGACAAATTCTGGAGGTCGGCTGCAACGTCGGTCGAAACTTGAACTATTTAAGAGAGCAGGGCTACCAGAACCTGAGTGGAATTGAGATCAGCGAGGAAGCGGTAATGGCGATGAAGAAGACGTTTCCGGAATTAGCCGAAGCGGCGCACATCATGAATGCACCCGTGGAACAAATCATCAAACGCCTGCCGTCCAATTCCTATGATCTCGTGTTTTCCATGGCCGTGCTCCTTCATATACACCCGGACAGCGACTGGGTTTTCGAAGAGATGGCAAGGATATCCCGGGATTACATCATCACGGTCGAGGCAGAACAAGCATCAGGTTGGCACATTTTTCCTCGTAATTATAAAGCTATCTTTGAAGACCTCGGTTTTAAACAAGTGACGGAAAGCAATGCAAAAGCTGCCGGATTGAAGGCGTACACGCTTCGGGTCTTTAAAAAATTGAAATAACAGCAGAAAGCGACTCTTGTTGGGATATTCCCAGGAAGAGTTTTTCTGATTGAAGGAAGGGAATAAAAGGAACATTCTGCTTAAGTCTGGAGAGGATATCATGATAGAGAAGTCTGCCGGTGTCTTCTTGTTCGCAGCTTTGGTTCTGTTTCTATGGGGATGGATCACGGGGGATGCCCTCATCTTCTTCCCTTTTCTCTGTCTTTTCGCCGCTGTGTTCTTATTCACCGTCTATGCTGTAAGGATTAATAAAGAGACCGCCATTCGCTGCCGGGTCGGCTGGCACAGTTTCGTTCATATCGGTTGGGATGAGCAAATGGCGTCGGGAGCAATCTATGAATGCAGGAGGTGCGGGAAGAGGAAGAAGGTGATGAGGGCCTTTTGACAAAAAACAGGTAAGGTCGGGACCTGTGCCTGACCTTACCTGTTATCGGGGATTTTGTATAGTTGCGGCTTCGTCCAGGGGAAGACTGTAGTGGAAGAAATCTGCTTCCTTGCTGTACCCTTTTTTCTCGTACAGCTTTTGCGCCGTATAATTATCAAAAGCAGTCGACAGGCTGAGGCTGACGGCTCTGGTATCTTTGGCAAAGTCTTTGGCTTTGTTCAACAGAAGTTCTCCGATGCCTTTGCCGCGGGCTGCTGGTATGACATACAAATCATTCAATATCCAAGCGTTCCTCATGGAAATGGAAGAATGGGTCGGATAGAGCTGGGTGAAGCCGACGTAGTTATCCTTTTCTTTTACGAGAAAGATGACAGAGTCCTTCCGCGTCATTCGTTGTTCTATGTAGGCTTTCGCTCCTTCTAAATCCGGATCTTGCTTGTAGAATTGGCGGTATTGATCGAATAAGACAGCGGCTGCTTCCACTTCTTCCATGGTAGCCTGGTGGATGTTCATGGTCATCTCTCCCTGGTTGTTTTTTTAATAAGTATATACATTCTATGGAAATAAACAAGGGGAGCATTTACGCTCCCCTTATTTGTTCAAGCTCCTCGTTCGCTTAGTACCGTAACCTTCTTAGAGGCTTTGGAAGGGAGCATATGGAATAGGATATTCAAAACGATCGCTGTTACGCTTCCAGCGACGATGCCGTTGCTCGTGAGGATTTGGAAGCTTTGAGGGAGCTTGGCGAACAGCTCGGGCACGACCGTTACGCCGAGCCCCATCCCTACAGAACAGGCGACGATCATGGAATTCTCGTGTGATTCCGCGATGACAGCGCTGAGCATCTTGATTCCCTGTGCAATGACCATGCCGAACATCGCAACCATCGCGCCCCCTAACACAGGTTCCGGGATGATTGTGGTCAGGGCTGCAATTTTAGGAATGAATCCGAGGGTGATGAGCATGGCGCCTGTGACGAAAATGACTTTCCGTGATTTTACGCCTGTCATGTGCATCAAACCGACGTTCTGGGAGAAAGCCGTATAAGGAAAAGCGTTGAACACTCCTCCAAGCAGAATGGCGATCCCTTCTGCTCGATAGCCGTTGGCTAAATCCTTCTCTTCGATCTTTTTTTTCGTCAAGTCACTCAAAGCGAAATAGACACCCGTCGATTCAACGAGAGACACCATGGCAACGAGGATCATCGTCAGGATGGCAGACCAATGGAAGGTGGGCGTACCGAAATAGAAGGGCTCGACCATATGGAAATAGGAAGCTTCCATGACGGAAGTGACATCGACTTTCCCCATGAAGGATGCCGCCGCGGTGCCGGCGATGATGCCGATCAGAATAGCGACAGATCTGGTGAAGCCAGTCGTGAAACGGTATAAGAGCACGATGAATAAGAGCGTACCGAAAGAAAGGGCAATATTTGAAACGGATCCGAAGTCGCTTGCTCCTTCGCCGCCTCCCATATTGTTGATAGCAACAGGGATCAGGGTAATCCCGATGATCGTAACGACCGTACCCGTGACGACAGGAGGGAAGAAGCGGACCAATTTACTGAAAAACCAGCTGATGAGGATGACGAACAAACCGGATACTAGAATCGCCCCGTATATCGCAGATACCCCGTATTCGCCGCCGATGGCGATCATCGGCCCGACGGCTGTGAACGTACAGCCGAGAACGACCGGGAGACCAATCCCGAAGAAGCGGTTCCTCAGTACCTGGAGGATCGTCGCCACGCCGCACATAAGGATGTCTATGGCGACGAGGTAAGTGAGCTGCTCGGAATTCAGACCAAGAGAAGCACCGACGATCAGTGGGACGAGAATGGCTCCCGCATACATAGCAAGGAGGTGTTGGACAGCCAGTGCACCTGTTTTCATACGGACGCCTCCTCTTCAGCGAAGCGTACTTCTCCATTCTCAAGGGAAGATAGAATGGCTAACGACTCCACCCGGATGCCTTTGTCCAAAAGCCGCTTCCTGCCGTCTTGGAATCCCTTCTCTATGACAATTCCGACACCTGCAAGCGCTGCCCCGGCTTGTTCAACAATATCAACAAGCCCGAGTGCTGCCTGTCCATTGGCGAGGAAATCATCCAGTATGAGGACGGTATCTTCGGCAGTCAAGTAGTCTTTCGAAACAGATATCTCATGCGTCTGCTGTTTCGTGAACGAATAGACTTCGGCAGAATAGAGATGGTCATTCAGCGTCAGGGATTTCCGCTTCCTTGCGAATATGGCGGGTACTCCAAGGCTGAGTCCGGTCATTTGGGCCGGTGCGATGCCGGAGGATTCCAGCGTCAGGATTTTGGTAATGCCGGCCTGTTGGAATCGTTCGGCGAAGCCTTCACCGATTTCCTTCATCAACTGTGGATCGATCTGATGATTGAGAAAGGAATCGACCTTGATAACCGTGTCGGAAAGGACGCGGCCTTCTTTTTTTATCTTTTCTTCTAGTAGATGCATAGAATGGATCACTCCTTATGGAAAGTAAAAAATGCGCAGCAGCTTCATTCCCTGACTATGAAGGGAGCAAAGCTGCTGCGCATGTAACATAGAGAACGACCATGACAAACACGATCATCCATCTTCTTTTCTTCCTTTCATAGTCGGTTCATTTACGGTGAACCGGTAGAAACTCGCAGGCCGTATCCCTGCTATTATATGAAATCGTTTATTCAGTTAATATCCACAGTATAGCACGCGAAAACTGGAAGACAATACCGAATTCGTCATTTTGTACAACCGGATGAATAGAGGGAATATTCAGTCTGTAATAAAGGAGGAAAATCAAAGAAATGTATGTGTCAACCAAACATTCATCTCAAGCTCCTTCGTCATTAAATTTTTCTCCCTTCTGCACCATAGTCACACAACTATACAGAATCAGCATCCCGGCATAAGATAGTTAAGGACTCATAAATGGTAGGGACCTATGGCTGCACGGGTCCTTCAGAAAGGAGGTTCTTGACTACCATGAATCAATTCGAACGAAGGTATTGGTCATCCTATTGTGATTTCATTAATGACTTTAAAGCATTGAATTACCTTGGGATTTCCCTGCCTCTCGTCATGCCATATTATGTCCTTATTCATGAAAATGCCATCCATAAATTAAAAGGCGGAGGAGCGGAGAAAATACTTCGCACAAAAATCGTCAAAGAAAAAAGCATTCAGGCTCATTTTGAAAAACATCTGGCCCCTTACCGGAAGAAAGTAGTGAAGAGGAAAGGGAGGGTCGTCTTCTATGACAATGTCCTTCGCATCCCTTCTTCGTTGATCGCTGAACAATTCAAGCCTGGTAAAGCTCTCCTGCTCATGCACCGGCCGTCTCCAGGTGAAATCATCCATTCCGTCTATTGCATTAAGCAAATATGAAACGATTCCTAAGAAGATGATAGATAATTTCAAAAAGAAAGCAAATCGTATTCTTCTCTCCAAACGATCACATCTTATTTACGGGAATAAACATTTCAAGAAACGATTTCTGAGACAGATTCCGGTCGTCATGAAGCAGATCTTCGCTGCCAATAAGTTCTTCGCGAGCTACCCGGCTTCCTGTCTCGTGCTTGGTACGACGAACAGCAGTGACACGAGGATACTGGCATTGACAGCTGCAAGTAAAGGGATTCCCTCCATTTGTCTTCAGCACGGCATTCCATTGCTTGAATTCGGCTACCTCCCGCGTGCCGCTACCTATCTCGGTGTGTACGGGACGAAAGATGTAGCCTGGTACACCAGTAAAGGTGTCCCTCCGGCAGTCATCAAAGTGGTCGGCCATCCTAGGTTCGACGAAATGGTGAAGAGAAAACCGATGTCTCCCAAAGTCTTTCAGGCGAAGTTCAAACTTGTACCGACTAAAAAGACCATTCTGCTGGTTCTGCATCATCAGGAGACGGAAATTCCACAAATCATCATTGATAAGCTCTTGAAAACAGGGAAATACAACATTCTGATCAAGCCGAGGAATGGCAAACAGAGTAGAACGTCCCAAACGCTTGCCCTCCAGCAAAAATATAAAACGGTCAAGTTCGCAAATGGTGTGCACTTATATGATCTGCTGCAAAATGTGGATGCGGTCGTCAGTTACGAATCGACGATCGTGATGGAAGCACTGCTTGCTGGTAAACCAGCATTCATCTGGAAGTTGAAAGCATTAGCGTCGAGCACTACGAATTACTACAGCGACCTGAGCGAATACATTTTTCAGGATCCGAATCTCTTGATTGGGAAGATGATGGCCGTTCTTGATGGAAAGGTCGGTCCGGAGGCTTGGAATAAGAAGAAGGATGCTTTTATCCAGAAGCATTATCCTGTCGCACCACCGCTGTCGATTACGAAACTGAAAGCTTTGATCACCCAAATCACACTATGAATACCGGAAATTTCTGCTTCCTGGCAACCGCCAGGGAGTCTATTGATAATAGCAGGAAGGCCCTCGGATGGAGGGTCTATTTTTATGGGGTTCGTGCTATACTAAAAGAAAAAAGTAGGGATGACATGAAGAAATTATCGGCAGCTTTAGTAGGAGCAATCGGCGTGCTCGGCGGTTGTTCGATGCTGGAGGGAGTGAATAATTCCCTGTCGTACGTCAATGAAGCGACGGAATATGCCAATGAAGCCAGTTCTTTTGCACAAGAAGCACCGTCTCTTGCGGAACAGGCAGTTCAAGATCCGGATGCCGCTGGTGAGCTGGAGACAAAGCTGGAAGAAATGAAGGCGGATATAGAAGAATTCAATGAGCTGGATGCGCCTTCTGTTGCGGAAGATCTGCATCAACAGGTCGTTTCACAGAATGACAAGGCATTGGAGGGTATCCAAGTTTACTTGGATAACGTGGAGAACGGAACACTCGACCCGTCCGTCATTGAAAACACAGAACTGTTTCAGACAATGAGTGAGCTGTCGCAGATCGTTGATCAAATCGAAGAAATTCAGCAGCTGGGTGAATGACGATGAGGCTTCCTTACAGGGAGCCTTTTTTCAACTTGTAGAAGAAGTACTTTTCAGAGGGAGAAATCGGGCTCCGGGGAATAGAGCGCTGTTCGTGGGGTGGCCGGCGCGCCTGCTCATCGCTGCGCTCTTCCGGGGTCTCACCTGTGCCACTATTCCCACAGGAGTCTGCTTTATTCCCCTCCACCCTTTGTTATACATGTCTATCTTTCGTTTCATTCCTGTATTCTATAGTTATCGATGGTTGCTTTGAAATTTTCATGAGAGGAAGGTTTTTCTCCCTTTGATCCCTTTCTCGGAATTTCTAGACAGTCTGTGAAAAAGGCTCCCTTAAAGGGGGCTTTTTTGTGTGAAAGAAAAGAGCTTCTATCCGGACATGCTGTTACGTATAGTGGAAGCAGGACGAATGTGGGGGGAGCGGCATGGACTGGAATATCGGAGTTATGTTGATATCTGCTTTCGCAACGGCGGCCGGGGCACTGCCGGTTCTTGCCATCAGGCAGATTTCCCACAGGGGTATGGATACAATTCTTGCTTACACAGCTGGGGTCATGGTAGCTGCTTCTACATACGGACTGATCCCGGCATCGCTTAAACTGACGAATTTATATGTCCTCTGTTTCGGAGTCCTGTTGGGGGCGCTTCTATTAAATGCCTTGGAATACATCCTTCCCCACATCGATGCAGACCATGAAAGGCATGGGCGGATGCTTCCGTTTCAGGGGATGATGCTGGTCGTTGCCATGACGCTTCATAATATTCCGGAGGGACTGTCAGTCGGAGCCAGCCTTGCCAGTGATGTCGACAATCTCGGGCTTGTGGTCGCTTTGTCGATGGCTTTACAGAACGCTCCGGAAGGTTTTCTTGTCGCGATCTTTCTTATGAATCAGGAAGTGTCCAAGCTGCGGGCATTTTTATTTGCGACACTTACCGGCTGTATTGAGTTCTTTGCGGGCGTCTTCGGTTTCTTCGCCGTTGGTGCAGCGTTATGGATCGTTCCATACGGGCTCGCGTTCGCCGCCGGTGCCATGTTGTTCATCGTATATAAAGAATTAATTCCGGAAACACACGGTCATGGATACGAGCGCCTGGCGACCTTTTCCTTTCTTATTGGACTGTTAAGTATGATCGGCCTTGTCGAATGGTTTCGCTAGTCTACAAGCCTTGCAGGAAGGACGATGCCAATTTACTGCATGCTTCCGGTTGGTCCATATTTGCAGTATGGCCGGCGTTCGGAAGCAGACCGATCTGGATGGCAGCGTTACGTGCTTTCATATGTATGGCAGCTTCCCGTTCGTGCTTCTCTGTGCTTCCGTTTAATACGAGCGTCGGAGCGGTTAATTGCTCGATTGCTTCATCATCTAATGCAGGGTAGTGGAAGGTCATCCCGTGAAGTACGTTTCTCAATGTGGATTTCCATCTGTCCCCATGCAGGGCTTTGAACTGGTCGGCGAGGCTTCTCTCGTGTTCTTCGATGTGAAGGAAGTAGTCATATTGCTTGTTCATCACCTCTGTCAGCGACTCGGGGACCCTGGGAGTGTAGCCTGTCAGGATGATTCCTTCTACATACTGTGGAAGTTTGATCGCGGTATGAACAGCAAGCGAAGCTCCGAGGGACAATCCCCATAGGAAGCCCTTTCCTTCTTCCTGTATCCGTTCGATTACCCATTGGAGGGCTGACGGGAAGTATGGATCACCGGCATCTGTTGAGCAGGATCCATGTCCTGGTAAATCGAGGGGAACAAGTTCAAACTCTTCTTTTAAATGAATAAGCTGGCTTTGGAAGTGCGTTTCTGCTGTCCCCATGAACCCGTGCAGGAAATATAGTCGTTTCATTCGGTTCCTCCTCCTTCATCCATTCCATTATTTAGTATAGCAAATTTCTAAAAGGGATTTAGTATGGATATATGGAATGTAAAAAGGGTAGACGTAAGAGAAAGAAGGAGTGTTTGGAAATGTATGAAGGGATTCATCATGTATCTATATTAATAACGGATCTGGATAGGGCGAAACATTTTTACGGGGAAGTATTGGGATTTCAAGAAAGTAAGGAACGCCCGGACTTCGGCTTCCCCGGTGCCTGGTATCAATTAGGAGAGACCCAAATCCATTTGATTCAGCACGAGGCAGGACAAGCGAGGAGAGATACGACGGAAATTGACTCCCGCGATGCCCACTTTGCTGTACGTGTACATAATGTGGAAGCATTCATAGAGAAGATGGAAGCGAATGATGTGGCCATGCTGAATAAGCCGCACAACAAAACAGAGTGGCATCAAGTGTTTATCTCCGACCCGGACGGCAATCTTATTGAATTCAATCGATAAACAGAAAGCACGTGGACCAGGAAAAAGGGCCGCGTGCTTTTTTACGAGCTGGATTCTTTTTGATACAGAATATTTTGATATACTATGTAAGAGATACTAGAGTTTTGTCAGAAGATGACAGAAGAAGGGGAGAGTTTATGAGGAGTTGGAAGCTATGGGCTGCAGTCTTGGTGTTTTTAAGCCTTGTTGCCTGCAGTCAGCAGCCGAAGCCTGAAGATACGTTCACGGCCTATATGGATGCCTGGGAAAACGGAAAGTACGACAAAATGTACGGATTGTTAAGTGAAAGTTCCCAGGGTTTGATGACAGAAGAAGAATTTGTGGATCGCTATGAAACCATCTATGACGGGATCTCCATGGAGGACTTGGCGGTTACATATGATCTGCCCGAGGAGTCGGAAGACTATGGAGAGGGAGAGGAACCTTCCTTCGATTTTGGAGTGAAGATGGGATCGATCGGTGGAGAGATTGATTTCACTCATGCAGCAAGTCTCGTGTTTGAAGAAGGCGAAGAAGAACGCTGGGCAATCGATTGGGACTCTTCCATGATCTTTCCTGGAATGAAGGAAGGCTATACGGTCTATGCCGATTCGCTTTCTTCCGAGCGTGGGGAAATCTTTGATGCGGATGGTCAGGGACTTGCCGTTAACGGAGAAGTCCAACGCGTCGGTTTGGTACCGGAGCAGATCGAAGAAGGACAGGAAGAAGCATTGAAGGAAGGGCTTTCGGAAGAGCTTGGAATGACGGTCGAGGCGATTGACGCGAAACTCGATCAGTCCTGGGTCGAGCCTAGTTCCTTCGTGCCGATTGGAGCAGTTGCAGCGGATGACGAAGCGAAAATCGAGGCGTTGAAAAAACTTCCGAAAGGGTTCATATTCAAGGCAGAAGGAGCAAGAGTCTATCCACTGAAAGAAGCTGCCGCCCATTTGACGGGGTACGTAGGAGCGATTACCGCGGAGCAGCTGGAGGATAGAAAAGGCGAAGGGTACTCCAGTACGAGCAGAATCGGTCAGGCAGGACTGGAAGCTGTTTTCGAAGATCGACTGCGCGGGACACCGGGAGGAAAGGTCGCCATCAGAGACGAGAAAGGCAACGAAGAAGAGGTATTGGCTGAAACAGAACCGGTAGCTGGAGAAGATGTTACGTTGACCATCTCATCCGATGTCCAGAAGAATGTCTATAACCAAATGAAGGATGACTCCGGCTCCGCTTCTGCCGTCAACCCTACGACAGGGGAAGTGCTGGCAATGGTCAGCGCACCTGCCTATGACCCTAACCAATTCATACTCGGCATGGGGGCTGAAGAGCGTCAGAAGCTTCAGGAGGCACCGGGAAGTCCATTGCTGAACAAGTTCACGCGGACCTATTCACCAGGATCTACGTTCAAACCAATTACCGCAGCAATCGGTCTTGAAACGGGAGCCATTGATCCGGCAGAAGAGCTTTCCATTCCTGATCGCACATACACACAGGACGGCTGGGGAGGATACTCTGTCACCCGGGTTCCTGGAGCCGCCGTCGATACACAAGTGAATCTGCGTGATGCACTCGTCCGCTCCGACAATATTTATTTTGCCCGGTCCATCCTGGAAATCGGAGGCGAAGCGTTCCTTAAAGGGGCAGAACCGTTCGGCTTCGGAGAAGATATTCCTTTCCCTTATCCAGTCGAGTCCTCTCAGATTCTGAATGCTGATGCATTCAAGGAGCAGGAGCCGCTGCTTGCCGATACCGGCTATGGGCAGGGGCAGGTTCAGATGAGCACGCTGCATCTGGCGATGACCTACACGCCGTTTATAACGGACGGTACGCTTCTGAAACCGACGTTGATAAAAGACGAAGGAGCAGGAGAACCGTGGCATGAGAACGTGCTATCGGAAGAGACGGCAGCAACCATTAAAGAAGACCTGCGTGCGGTTGTCGCTGATGAAGAAGGGACTGCCCATAAGCCGGTGACAGAGGGCTTGTCGCTTGCCGGTAAGACAGGTACAGCCGAGTTGAAACAGTCACTGGAAGATGAGAATGGTCAAGAAAACGGTTGGTTTGTCGCTTGGGATACGGAATCTTGGGATCTCCTCGTTTCGATGATGATCGAGGATGTTGATAAAGGAAGTGCGGAAGTCGTTCCCAAAGTGAAAAAAGTATTCGAGCAGTCCTCTTAGAAGCAGTTACGTCCGCATGTGGTTATCCATATGCGGGCTTTTTTGCGGAACATATTAAAAAAGGGGGGAAAGACGTTGAAAGTGCGTCTGACCGATTATCAGAAAGAGTGGCAAACAAGATTTGAGGCAGAGGCCCGGCTGTTAAAGCGGATATTCGGTAAAGAGATCATCTCCATCGAGCATTTCGGGAGTACCGCCGTTCCTGGCATGAAAGCTAAACCGGTCATCGATATGATGGGGCTTGTACGCAGGATAGAAACGATCGATGGCTATGCATCGTTGTTGGAAGCAGAGGGATATGAAGCAGCAGGGGAATGGGGGATTGAAGGAAGAAGGCTGTTCCGGAAGGGCGGCGATCAGCGAACCCATCACCTTCATTTCTACCAGCAGGATAATTCCCAGATTGACAGACATTTAATTCTAAGAGATTACCTGCTTCAACACCCGGAGGAAGTGGAGGCGTACAGCCGGTTCAAGGAAAAACTGGCTGCCATTCATGAAAGCACGAGCGGATACAGTCCCGCAAAAAAGAAATACGTTGCGCAATTGGAAAGAAGGGCGCTTGCATGGAGGCGTGACAGGGAATAGAAGTACAAGGAGAACCGGTGCAGCCGTACAGAAAAGAACTAAAAAGTAAAAAAAATACATTTATAACATTTTGTTAACCCAGCATTCTAACATAAAATGACTTATTTTGCTTGTATGTGTTGTAATTCACATAAT